>NZ_JBEBVH010000017.1:0-28003 GCF_040392825.1 Pseudopedobacter sp. | reverse complement strand
ACTGCGCTTCGGCAAGCGCCGAACGTTCCTCGAACCTTTATCGAAGATTCATCGAACAGCACTCGAAGCAGGGACGGAGCAAGCGCGAACCAAACACGAACCAAGTACGGTAATTTCCGGACTTTCACGGACTTTAGCGGAGTTTGATGGACTTCCGTTTGGTTTTATTAAAGAATGTTGGAAATAATTTGAAAGAAAAGCCAATTTAAACAATAAGCATTTTATAATCAAAATATAAGAGTATAAAACGGGAACTTTTTCTGAAAGCTTTTGATAAACTGCTAAAAACCATCGTTCCAGTTAGGCAAATGCCTTTAAGCACTATTATCGGATTGTCAGATATTTATTAAAATAAAGATTCCAAAAGCATAAGCCCCTATCATACAATAAAAAGGGTTAATAATTTGTTAAAGTAGCCATATATTCATTTCAAATATTTATTTTCGGCAGATTAAAAGAATCTAACAGAGAAATGACCTATAAAAAAATTAACAACTTATTTGGTTGGCTTACATTTCTGATTGCAAGCTTAGTTTATATTCTAACTTTAGAACCCACGGCAAGTTACTGGGATTGTGGCGAATTTATATCCGCAGCCTACAAACTACAAATTGTACACCAGCCTGGAGCTCCTTTATTCTTGATGATCGGGAGATTGTTTAGCCTTTTAGCTGCTGATGAAACTTCTGTAGCATACTGGGTTAATGTAAGCTCGGCTTTGTCCAGCGGTGCTACCATTATGTTTCTGTTCTGGACCATTACTGCTCTGGGCAGAAAGGTTGCTACGGCATATAAAGGGGAGCCTAACACTACGCAAACCATTACCATTATTGGTGCCGGCCTGGTAGGTGCACTGGCTTATGCTTTCTCGGATACTTTCTGGTTCTCTGCTGTAGAAGCCGAGGTTTATGCCATGTCTTCATTGTTTACAGCCATTGTATTCTGGGCCATATTAAAATGGGACTCACATGCAGATGAACCAAACGCAGATAAATGGTTATTATTTATAGCTTATGTAATGGGTTTGTCTATAGGCGTCCACCTGTTAAATTTATTAGCTATTCCTGCAATTGCGTTAATTTATTATTTCCGCAGGACAGAAAAGGCCACTTCCAAAGGCATTATCACAGCACTATTCATTGGTATTGTCATTTTGGGTATTATTCAGTATGGCATAATCCAATATCTGGTAAAATTTGGCGCTTATTTCGATCTCTTCTTTGTTAATACGATAGGCCTTGGCTTCGGCAGCGGGGTTATTTTCTTTGCTTTGCTTATTGTAGGTTTGTCTATCTGGTTAATCCAATATTCGATCCGCAAGAACAAACCGGTGCTTAACCTGGCCATGCTTTCTTTTGTATTGATTATTCTTGGATACAGTTCTTTTGCCATGATTGTGATTAGGGCGAAAGCCAATCCTACTTTAAATAACAGTGCTCCTGATAATGCATTTTCTTTACTAAGTTACCTGAACCGTGAACAATATGGAGACAGACCATTGGCTTACGGACAATACTTTGACAGCAAAGTGGTAGATTCTAAAGAAACCTCTACCATTTATAGAAAAGGTGAACATAAATATGAAGTTGCCGGAAAACGCACTTCTTATGTCTACGATAGAAATACACTTTTCCCCAGAATGTATAGTGATGACAGAGGTCACATTTCGGTATACCGGGACTGGATGAACATGAGTGAATCTGAGAGTCCTACTTTTGGCCAGAATCTTGGTTTCTTCGGTACTTATCAGGTTGGTTTCATGTATATGCGTTATTTCCTTTGGAACTTTGCAGGACGCCAAAACGATGAGCAGGGCTATGGAGAATATACTAAAGGAAACTGGATAAGCGGCATTAAACCTCTTGATGCCCTGCGTTTGGGCAATCAGGATGATCTTCCAAAGAGTATAACTGAGAATAAAGCGTATAACAGGCTTTATTTTCTACCATTGATATTAGGTATAATTGGTGCTTTCTGGCATTTCAAAAGAGATCAGAAAGATGCTGGTGTGGTTGCTATGTTATTCTTTTTTACGGGTCTGGCGATTGTGCTTTACCTGAATCAAACTCCAAATCAGCCCCGCGAAAGGGACTATGCCTATGCCGGTTCTTTTTACGCTTTTGCCATTTGGATTGGCTTAGGAGTATTTGCAATATCCGAATGGATTGGAAAGTTTCTCAATGCTAAAACAGCAGGTGTTATGGCTACAGTAATTGGTTTGTTTGCGGCGCCGATATTAATGGCTAAAGAAGAGTGGAACGACCACGATCGTTCTGGAAAAACCACTGCAAGAGACCTGGCTAAAAATTACTTAAGCAGCTGTGCTCCTAATGCCATATTATTTACTTATGGCGATAATGATACTTACCCGCTCTGGTACGTTCAGGAAGTAGAGAAGTTTAGACCCGACATAAGAATTATCAATTTAAGTTTATTTGATACGGATTGGTATATTAATCAGTTGAGAAAACCTTTCAATGAATCTCAGCCTATTAATTTAACAATTCCTCCCGCTGCTTATGTTTCCGGTGTAAGAGATGTGTTATTTTATCAGGATTTCCAATTACAGGGACATCAGGAAATAGGCGATATTTTTGAATTTGTTACTTCTGACAACCCCGAAGCTAAAGTTCAGTACCAAAATGGTAAATCCGAGAATTTCTTGCCTACCAAACAGTTTAAATTAACTGTTAATGCCAATGATGTGATTAAATCCGGAACCATGAAAGCCAGTGAGACAGGCAGAATTCTTCCTGAACTTACGTGGACTTTACCAGGCAATTACTTAACAAAAGGTCAACTGGCTATTTTAGATATATTGGCACATAATAAATGGCAAAGACCTGTTTACTTTGCATTTACAGTACCTAGCAGCAGCTTTATGGGCTTAGATAAATACCTGTTCAATGAAGGTTTTGCTTTACGTTTGTTACCTAAAGAAAAAAGCAATATTGCTAACAGCAGCGCCCTTTCTGAAACTGAAGAGGTAAATACAGATGCGATGTACGATAATGTTATGAATAAATTCCTTTGGGGAAACATGAAAACAGCATCTTACCTGGATCCTGAATCTACTAAAATGGTATTCCTTTCTGTGAATAAGTTTATAGAGCTAACCAGAAATTTAATTACTGAAGGCAAATTAGACAGCGCTAAAAAAGTCATGAACAAATGTCTGGAGGTATTACCTATTAAAACAGTTTATGACGCTAATTTTGCTCTGGGCAAATACGAAATTGTAGATGTACTTTACCAATTGGGGATGAAGAAAGAGGCTAGTGAGATTCTAGACCAAACAGCAGACCTGGTTCAGGGAGAGTTAAATTACAGATATTCCATTAGCAAAACCAAAGAGAATCTTGCAGGTAGAGACGTTCAATTAGGTTTATTTGTACTTTCCCAATTTGAAGAAATGACAAAGAAATATCAGGAAGATGCTTTGCATAAAAAAATAGATGATCAACTGAAGTCTTTTGAAGCCAAATTTGGATTTTCAAGATAGTTTTAACCATTAAGAACGCTAAGTTCGCAAACAAAAACGCTGATAGGAACTCTCTTATCAGCGTTTTTTGTTTTCTGATTTGTCCTAATATCAATTGATTTTTGGGATTTTCACCATTCGTCAGCTTAAGAAGTTTCTTTGGAAGATTTGTTATTCATTCTGGTTTGAGGGATAATAGATACACACAGGCTCCGGGAGCAACGGTCTCTCAAAGAAAACCCTGCGATAAGAATCAGGCTTCTCTCTTTCTTCGGACTCTTTACCACAAATGTTCGATAAAAAAGTTAGGCTATAATAAATATTTTAGATTTTTTCATATATATTAGTTCTATCTTTTTTGATTATAAACCAGCATGTATTTTTAATAATATTAAATATTTGCATGTAATATGCGGAATTTCGAGAAGCTTTCGGACAAGGAACTTTCAGTATTACTTTGCGACGGTAGTGATGCTGCATTTGAAGAGATTTTTAACAGATATTGGTCTGCCTTATACGCGGCTGCCTATAAACGGCTAAAGTCTCATGAAAAGGCAGAAGAAACGGTTCAGGATTTATTTACCCATTTATGGACTAAGCGAGACTGCATTAAAATCCACACTTCACTTGCTGCTTACCTTTATACCGCAGTTCGTTACATGGTATTTAATAATATTCAAAAAGAAATGGTTAGAGAATCATATAAAGCATCTCTGCACACTACAAGTATTCATGACAATTCAACTGAGGAAACCATTTTGATTAATGATTTAAATAAGATTCTCGAAAAAGAAGTAAATCATCTCCCGCCAAAATGCCGATCTGTTTATGAACTTAGCCGTAAACATTATAAAACGAATAGAGAAATTGCCGCCGTACTCGGTATTTCCGAAAAAACGGTTGAAGGCCATCTTACAAAGGCTATCCGACAACTAAAGACTAAGATTTACGGTATAAATAAATTAGCCACATGGCTCTTCATAATCTTATCCATCAAAAGTTAGCCTTTCCAAATCTTTCAGGTAAAACATAATTTTTTTTATAAGCAAGGGTTAATAGCTAGCTAACTGTCTATATATACGTAAGCTAACCAATTACATAACCAAAAAGCCCTATGCATAAAGATGATTTGCAGAAATTAGTTACAAAATATTTAAACAATGAATGTACTCCGGAGGAAATTCATTGTTTAAATGAGTGGTATAATTCGTTTGATGACGAGCAAAACCCTATTGATTCACTATCCGATTTACAGCGGCAACAACTAAAGCAGCACTTAAGACAGCGTATTAAAAATAATATTGCGTTAACCAATTTACAATCAATTGAGACTTCAAATCATAGTAAAAGACCAATAAGCAGGATTTATTTTTTAAGCGGGATAGCTGCAACTGTATTAGTAGTACTGGGAATTTTCCTTTTCAAGCATTATAATAAAGTAAGTGCGGAAGTGGTTGCCTTTAACCAATCAAAAAACATTCAGAAGTTAGTTCTTGAAGACGGAAGTACAGTATGGCTTAATCCCAATAGCAAAATTGTATATCCAAAGAAATTTTCATCGACGGATAGAGAAATTACCATGTCCGGAGAAGTCTTTTTTGAAGTTAAACCTGATGCCGGAAGGCCTTTCATTATTCATAGTGACAATATTATAACAAGGGTATTGGGTACAAGTTTTCTTGTTAGGGCGAAAAAAGGTATTCCGGCAGAGGTCTCGGTAGTAACCGGAAAAGTATCGGTACGTCTGCAGCAACAATATGAAGATGCTGGCGTAATACTACAACCTGATCAAAAAGTAACTTATTCAAAAATTGATAATGCCTTGAAAAAAGAAAGAGAAAACGACAATTCTGAATTAAGCATGTGGCGAAAAGCAACATTAACATTTAACAATATAACATTAAAAGATGTTATCCCTATTCTGGATAAAAAGTTTGGAGTAAATATTACAACTTCCAACAAACATCTTTTGAACTTTTCCCTGGAAGCAGATTTTACGGATCAGAGTTTACCCTCAATTTTAGAAATGCTGGAGAAATCTCTTGACCTAAAATATGAAATAAACGGCAGAAAGATAATTTTAATAAAAAACATAAATAATAAGCCTATGATTGATGAAAATAATTAACCTAACCTAAATCCGGAGTTTTTACTGCTGTGGCAGAAATCAAGTCTAGATTAAGAAATAATTGTCCTATTCTAATAAAACACATGTATTTATGAAAATTTATTTAAAGAAAAGTTTGACTTGGTCCAGAGTTATGAAGAGTACTCTTAGTCAGGGAGCCATTGCCCTCCTATTTACCGGGATGACTTTCGCCAAGGATACCAATGCTCAGGCCATATTAGATCGAAAGGTAACTATATCAATAAATGATAAGTTGGATGTAGTATTAAACGCACTTAAAGAAAATGCAAAAGTTAAATTTGTTTATAGTAAGGATGTCATAAAGATAGATCAACAGGTTTCTCTAAATGTTAATAATCAAAAACTGGGTGTTGTTTTAGATAAGCTTTTGAATGTTAACGGAATTTCATATGAGACTATAGATAACCGGATTGTACTGGGTAAAAGTGCTGAAAAAACTGTAGATGCAACATCTCTAAAACCCGCTATTGAGATAGCTCAGGTAAAAGTAAGCGGCCAGGTAACAGACAGTAATGGCGAGCCTTTAATTGGTGTAGGTGTTCAACTAAAAGGCGCAAAAAACGTTACCAGTACTGATGTAAATGGCCGTTATACGCTTAATTTGCCAGACGGAGATGGAATTTTGATTTTCACCTATATAGGTTATGTCACCCGGGAAATACCGGTAAACAATCAGAGCACTATTAATGTAAGTTTGACAGAAGATTCTAAATCTTTGGAAGAAGTGGTTGTGGTGGGCTATGGTACACAAAAGAAAGTTAATCTTACCGGGTCCGTTGACGTTATTTCTGGAGAACAGTTAGAAAACAGGCCGGCATCTAAGGTTGCTGACCTATTAAAGGGTACGTCACCGAATCTTAACATTTCTATGAATTCCAGAGGAGGCGAACCTGGTGCGGCTAGTAACTTTAATATAAGGGGCGTTGGTTCGATTAATCTTGATGCTACCAGAGGCGTAAGTACTTCTCCTCTCGTTTTGGTTGATGGTGTTGAAATGGATATCAATAATGTAGACCCTGAATCTATTGAAAGTGTTTCGGTTTTAAAAGACGCTTCAGCATCTGCAATTTATGGTTCAAAAGCACCTTTTGGTGTTATATTAATTACTACCAAAAAAGGAAGTAAAGACGGTAAAGTTAATGTTCAATATAACAATACCTTATCATTAGCTTCTCCGGTTAGGCCACTTAGCCAGGTAGACGCCTTAACCTGGGCAACTGCTTATAATCAGGCGAATGCCAATGCTTTGGTATCAACCCCAATATATTCAGATGAACAGATGAACAGGATAAGGGATTATATGGCCGGAACATACCCTTATGAATATGATCCCAACAATCCTATTTCCGGTATCTTTTTAGGAAGACGTAATGGCAATGCCAATTACGATTGGGCCAGTTTGATGTTTAAAAATAATACTTTCAACCAAAAACATAATATTAATGTTTCGGGTGGTACTGATAAAACACAGTTCTATATTGCCGGTGGATTTACAGACCAGGATGGAATGTATAACTATGGTTATGATTTTTATAAAAGATATAATTTCTTAACCAACCTTTCCACCAGAGTTACCAATTGGCTGAGTTTAAATACTAGTTTAAAGTATGCAAAAGGTTATTCCGACTATCCACTGGGTATCACAACTGTAGGCAGAGACCATGCTTTCGGTGAGTTTCTTACGTGGGCGCCTATGACGCCTATGTACAATATTAATGGCACTATTCAAAATCCTTTGATAAGGATGATGGAAGACGGAGGAAGAGATAAACTGGAGATTAATGACTTTTTATTAGTGCTGGGAGGAGAGTTTGAACCTGTAAAAGGATGGAAGACAAATGTTTCTTATAACCATAATGTGCAGACAGACAGGAGAATGGTGAATCCTAAGCCGGTTATGGTAGAACTAGGCAATGGTGCATTTGGCAATATAGGTAAGCCAAGTGCTACTTACCAATCTGTTTATTCACAGCCTCTTTATACGTTATTTAACGTAGTTTCATCTTATGAAAAGCAAGTCAATAATCATTATTTTAAAGGACTATTAGGTTACGAGCAGGATAAAAAAACATTTTCAAGTCTAAATGCAACGGCGTCAGGTTTAATTACTCCGGAAGTGCCCTCTATAAGCACTGCAGTTGGAAATAAAACTGTTGAAGACGATTTATGGCATTGGACAACACAAGGTGTTTTTGGTCGTTTAAACTATAATTTCAAAGAAAAATATCTGGTAGAGTTTAGTGCCCGTTATAACGGCTCGTCCAGATTTGCAGAAAATCTGAGATGGGGATTTTTCCCTTCAGGATCTGTTGGATATAATATTTCAAAAGAAAATTTCTGGGAGCCTGTAAAACCATATGTTAATATGCTTAAGTTAAGAGGCTCTTATGGATCTTTGGGAAATCAGAATGTTTACGATTATTTTCAATATATAAAAAGGATTGATCCTGTTGCAGAGCTGAACTGGATAATTGACGGACAACGCCCTCCATACGCAAACGTTCCTAAAATAATTAGCCCTACGATAACCTGGGAAACCGTATCTACATTAAATATTGGATTAGATGCAGAATTTTTGAAAAACAGATTAGGGCTTGCGTTTGACTGGTACAACAGAAGAACAGATGATATGATGACCAGGGGAGAAGACTTACCATACCTTCTGGGAACAATAGCTCCAAATGTTAATAACGCTTCTTTGACAACCAAGGGTTTTGAACTTGCATTAAGCTGGAATCAACGTATTTCATCTGACTTTGCATATAATGCAAGAATTACTTTAGGAGATAGCAGAACAACAGTGTTAAAATTTAACAATGAAAAAGGAGTTATTGATAACTATTATGTAGGTAAAGAAGTTGGTGAAATATGGGGTTATGTAACAGATGGTCTGATACAGACACAGGGAGAAGCTATGTATAACCAGACTTTCTTTTATTCTACATGGGGGCCGGGTGATATGAAATATAAAAACCTTGACGGAGACAGATACCTGGATACAAATGGAAACCCTATCATAAATGATGGTACAAGAACATTAGATGACCATGGTGACTTAACCGTTATTGGTAATACTTCTCCAAGGTATAATTATAGTTTTACAGGGGGAGTTAACTGGAAAAGTTTTGATTTTAATATGTTTTGGCAAGGCGTAGGTAAACATGACTATTACCCACATACTAATGCAGGCATGTTTTATGGTATGCTTACGGCGTTCGGATCATCTACTATCCTAAAAGACTCGCCAGCTCTTGATTACTGGAGACCTGCTAATGAGACGAATATATTAGGGCCGAATACCAATGCTTATTTTGCTAAACCTTATTTTACCGCTCAAACAAACAAGAATCGTCAGGTACAATCAAGATATGTTCTAAATGGGGCATATTTAAGATTAAAGAATATTAGTGTGGGATACACTATACCTCAAAAGCTATCAAATAAACTGTTTTTACAAAAAGCCAGAATTTATGTAGCCGGAGAAAACCTGCTAACTTTTACAGGCCTTCCAAAAGTGTATGATCCTGAAACCGTTTTTGCTGAGAATACGGGTAATGCCCCTCAGGCTACCTATCCTGTTTCTCGTTATTGGATAATGGGATTTAATTTAACCTTCTAATGAATTATATTATGAAATCTCTAAAAATAATCATCAGTTTCATAGCATTTGGTATAACTTTAGCCGGATGCGAAAAAGATTTTTTACAAAGGTCTCCTTTAGATGAAGTAGAAGATTCTGCATTTTTTACAGATCCCGAGCATCTTAAAACATACGTAAATCAGTTCTATAACAGTACAATTTTTACCCGGTATGCGAATCATGGGAATGACTTTGACAGCGATAATCAGATCAGAATAAATATCGATCAGCGTTTAGAAGGTACACGCGTGATTTCATCTACCGGATCTATACCTTTTGCCAATGTCAGGAGTATCAATTACTTTTTTGATAACTATAAAAGAGTAGAGGCAAATCATCCTCTTAGTGCTTACAAACAATATTTAGGTGAAGCATATTTCTTTAGAGCTGTTATCTACTTTAACCTTTTGCAAGACTATGGAGATATCCCATGGATAACTACCGAACTTAATTCCGAATCTCCTGATTTGTATAAGCCAAGAGACCCAAGAAATATAGTAGCGGATAATATTATTGCTCAGTTAGATTCGGCCGCCAAGTATTTAATGGAAGATAAAACTTCGGGTGCAGGCCGTATAAATAAATGGATGGCGCTTTTAATGCAAAGCAGAGTTGCCTTATATGAAGGTACATGGGAGAAATACCATAACGGTACTGATTTTGGTGTTGCAAACCCTCAACCAACTAAATATTTTAATAAAGCTGTCGAAGCTGCCGAACAAATCATGACTTCTAATTTGTATGACATTTATACAACAAGCAGTCCTTCTACAGATTACAAAGATCTGTTTGCTCTTAGAGATTACTCGACTAATAAAGAAGTAATGTTCTGGAAAAAATATGATAATAATTTGTCGAGAGGGAGTTCGGCGTTTGTAAACGACAGAAACTTTAGGATGGAAACTCCTTCTGGCAATACGATTACAAAACAACTGGCGGACTCTTATTTGGCTATCGATGGAAAACCAATTACAGGCAACCCAAATTTTCTGGGATATAGCACCTTAAAATTAGAAGGCCAAAATCGCGATCCCCGCTTTTTCCAAACCATTGCTTCTCCGGATGACGTTTGGAAAATTGCTGCCGGTACACCAAATAAGTTTTGGAAGGAAGTATATGATAAACGCAATACTACCGGAGATTATAATGCACCAACCGGATATCTCATTGTAAAAGGTTATAACCCTAATATGATTTACCATGTCCAACAGTTTGAAGAGACGCCCTCTATTCTTTACAGGTATGCAGAAGTTTTGTTAAACTATGCAGAAGCAAAAGCCGAGCTGGGAACAATTAATCAAGATGATATAGACAAGACCATTAAAAAGCTTCGGGACAGGGTTGGCATGCCTAATTTAATATTAACGAATATTACCCCAGATCCGAAATGGGATTTTCCTACACTGTCTCCAATAATTAATGAAGTTAGGCGAGAAAGACGGGTTGAGCTTGCATTAGAGGGTTTCAGGTTACCGGATATTTTACGCTGGGCAGCAGCAGATGAGTTGATTTTTGAAAAAAGACCTAAAGGATTTTTGGCTTCTCAACATCCGACAAATACAACACCGGTTGATAATGAAGGGTTCCTTGATCCATATAAAAACACCATTCCAAACGGATACGGCTTTAAATTAGACAGAGATTATTTAAATTCTATTCCAGTAAGTGAAAGAGTATTAAACCCTGCACTTACACAGAATCCTGGTTGGTAGAATCCTGAAATTATCTAAAAAAAATGCAAACGATATAAACCGTTTGCATTTTTTATATGCTAAATTTTATAATTAATCCTCCAGCACAACTCCCATGCTACAGAACTTGTCAATTCTTTCAGCAATAAGAGTTTCAATATTTTTAGATTTTAATTCCTTCAGATCCTGAATCAATTTTTCTTTAATGGTTTGAGCCATGACTGCGGAATCTTGATGCGCACCTCCCAAAGGTTCTGGAATAATACCATCAATCAGTTTATTCTTAAGCATCTCGTCAGCAGTCAACTTTAAACATTCTGCAGCTTTTTCTTTATAATCCCAGCTTCTCCATAAAATAGAAGAGCAGGATTCGGGAGAAATAACGGAATACCATGTATGTTCTAACATATACACTTTATCGCCGATACCTATTCCCAAAGCACCACCAGAAGCACCTTCACCTACAATTACACAGATAATGGGAACGTTAAGTACAGACATCTCAAGCAAGTTCCTCGCAATGGCTTCTCCTTGTCCACGCTCTTCAGCCTCTAATCCCGGAAAAGCACCCGGTGTATCTATAAAAGTAACAACCGGCTTATTAAATTTTTCTGCAAGCTTCATTAAGCGCAACGCCTTACGGTAACCTTCGGGATTGGCCATACCGAAATTCCTGTATTGACGCATTTTGGTATTGACTCCTTTCTGATGACCTATAAACATCACCGTCTCACCATTAAGACTGCCAAAGCCACCAACAATAGCTTTATCATCACCAACAGTACGATCTCCGTGAAGCTCGATAAAATCATCGCAGATATCCTCTATATATTGTAAGGTATAGGGTCTTTCCGGATGTCTGGAGATTTGAACCTGCTGCCAGCCTGTTAAGTTAGTATAAACGTCTTGTTTTGCTTTTTCTATTTTCTCTTCCAATTCTCTCAGCGTAGCAGACATGTCTACCTTAGTTTTTTCTGCTATCTGATTTACTTTTTCAACCTGCTGCTGCAACTCGGCAATAGGTTTTTCAAAGTCGAAGGATGTCTTCATATAAAAAAATTTTAGGGCGCTAAGTTATCGTTTACTTAGCTAAAATTAAAATTACTTGTTCGCATTCTTTAAAGACTGATACTTTTTCAGTTGTTGAGAAGTTAAAATATCTCTTGTTCTAAGGTACGCTTTCAAATAAGCATTCCTCATTTCACCCTCTAAAGCACCAATCTTATTAGTATGGTATATGAGGGAACCCTCATTTATTTTATTTGTTTCGAAAAGCTTATTTAACTTGGTTTGTTCTACAATTAAGAAATTGCCCATCTCTTTCAATTTGCGGGTCATCTCCGTTTGTATAGTTTGTACCTGTGTCTTCTGTGTAGCATTTAAACCCAGTTGTTTCTGCTTTTCCAAAACAACTTTGGGAGATGGATAATTGTTAAGCTCTGCAATCAAAACTAAAGCCGGATCATTTCCCTGGGTATAAAACGCATATTCTTTATCACCTATAAATTTTAACGGGGATGAATTTACTGAATCCTGCTGTGCATGCCCATAAGACATTGCAAAGCAAAAAAAGGCCGCTATAATATATTTCATTTTAGGTTCTTCAATTGTTCTAATTTCGATTTTGCAGATTCCCAATCGTTATCTTTTTTATTAGCTACAACGCTTTCATCTATCAGCTGTTGAAGATTAGACAACGCTTCCATCACGCTTTTAGCATTTATATTCTCTTTTTTAAAATAAACCAGATCCAGCATTAACGCCTTAGTATTTCCCTTTTCGTCTGTTACAAGATTAATTCCGTTCATATGAGTTTGATGTTTATATATTACGAAATATAAAAAATTCTATTGTTTATACATTGCAAAAAAACAATTAATATTGAGGTTCAGACCTAAACGATAGCTAAAAGTTGAAAGCTATAAGCAGTTAACTATAGGATATTAAACATACAGCTTAAAAGGTTTTGTTACCTACCTGGAGTCTTTATTTGTCTTTCAGTAAAAACCAAAAGTATGAACTACAATAAAAGCAAAGAATAATCAGCCGACATAGGTTGATAATGTCATTTAACACTATTTAAATTATAATCTTTTAAATAAAGTATTAATTTTACACGCCCGCAAAGATGCCATTTTGACTTTATTTTGAGACATGGCGTAATTGTTGAGTTTTTAAGATTCAAATTAATCGAAAAATGTTAAATTTTATTAGTAAGATATTCGGTAGCAAGTCCGATCGCGATATAAAAGCAATCAGACCTATCGTAGACAAGATAAACGAGGAGTATAATAAGCTCTCCGGCATTTCAAATGATGAGCTAAGAGGAAAGACCTTAAACTTCAAACACAGAATTCAAGAAAGTTTGTCAGAAATCAATGGTAAAATCATCGAAATAAAAAGCAATGTTGAGCAAAACCAACAAATGCCTTTAGCGGAAAAAACAGCTTATTACGATGAAATTGATCGTTTAGAAAAAGAACGCAATAAACAATTAGAGGTTACACTTAATGAAATTCTTCCCGAAGCTTTCGCTGTAATGAAAGAAACTGCGAGAAGATTTACCGAAAACGAAACTGTAGAAGTTACTGCAACAGATTTCGACAGAGAATTAGCGGCCAAAAAAGGTAATGTTGTTATAGATGGCGACAAAGCTATTCACCACAATTCGTGGCTAGCTGCAGGAAATACGGTTAAGTGGAACATGATCCATTATGATGTCCAGCTGATTGGTGGTATTGTACTTCATCAGGGTAAAATTGCCGAAATGGGTACCGGTGAGGGTAAAACTTTAGTTGGAACTTTACCAATTTATTTAAATGCACTTGCTGGCATGGGGGTTCATGTGGTTACGGTAAATGATTACCTTGCTCGTCGTGACTCTGAATGGAACGGACCTGTTTTCGAATTCCACGGCCTGTCTGTAGATTGTATTGATAAACATTATCCAAATTCTTCGGACAGAAGAAGAGCTTATCAATCTGATATTGTTTACGGAACTAACAATGAGTTCGGTTTTGATTACTTGCGTGACAATATGACACGTACACCGGAAGAGTTGGTACAAGGGAAATTACATTATGCGATAGTGGATGAGGTTGACTCGGTTTTGATTGACGATGCCCGTACACCTTTAATTATTTCTGGTCCAATCCCACGTGGTGATGAACATGAGTTTTACGATCTGAAACCTAGAATAGAGCGTTTGGTTAATGCACAGAAAAACTTTATTAACGGAGTTTTAAATGAAGCCAAAAAGCAAATCAATGATGGAAAATCTGGTATAGAAGAAGGCGGTATGGCTTTATTGAGAGCTCACCGTGGTTTGCCAAAAAGTAAAGCTTTAATTAAGTTCTTAAGTGAGCCGGGAATCCGTCAGGTACTTTCTAAAACCGAGAACTATTTCATGCAGGATCAAAATAAAGAGATGCACCGTGTAGATGCAGAGCTTTATTTTATTATTGACGAAAAGCAAAATCAGGTTGAATTAACTGAAAAGGGTATCGAATTGATTACTGCTTCTGGTGAAGATCCACATTTCTTCATTTTACCGGATGTAGGTACCGAGATTGCAGAAATTGAAAAATCAAGCGCGACTCCCGAAGAAAAAGCACATCAAAAAGATGAATTATTGAGAGATTACTCTATTAAAGCAGAGCGTATTCACTCAGTAAACCAACTTCTAAAAGCTTATACCCTATTCGAAAAGGATACAGAATATATTATTGACGATGGAAAGATTAAAATCGTTGATGAACAAACCGGCCGTATTATGGATGGCCGTCGTTATTCAGACGGTTTACACCAGGCTATTGAAGCTAAAGAGAACGTAAAAATTGAGGATGCTACGCAAACTTATGCTACTATCACGCTTCAAAACTATTTTAGAATGTACCATAAGTTAGCAGGTATGACAGGTACTGCCGTTACTGAAGCTGGTGAGTTATGGCAAATCTATAAACTGGATGTAGTAGAGATTCCTCCGCACAGACCAATTGCCCGTAAAGACTTGCAAGACAAAGTTTACCGTACTATGCGTGAAAAATACAACGCTGTGGCAGACGAGATTGTTGAATTATCGAATGCCGGTCGTCCGGTACTTGTAGGTACAACATCAGTTGAGATTTCTGAATTATTAAGCCGTATGCTTAAACTTCGCGGAATTAAACATCAGGTATTGAATGCGAAATTACACCAAAAGGAGGCCGATATTGTTGCCGAAGCTGGTAAAGCGGGTACAGTAACTATTGCAACCAATATGGCTGGCCGTGGTACCGATATTAAATTGGGCGAGGGTGTGAAGGAAGCTGGTGGTTTAGCAATAATCGGTACAGAAAGACATGAATCCCGTCGTGTGGACAGACAGCTACGTGGTCGTTCCGGTCGTCAGGGAGATCCGGGTTCTTCTCAGTTCTTCGTGTCGCTGGAAGATAATCTGATGCGTTTATTCGGTTCTGAAAGAATTTCTAATCTGATGGTGAAAATGGGTATCGAAGAAGGCGAAGTTATCCAGCACTCTATGATTACCAATTCTATCGAAAGAGCTCAGAAAAAAGTAGAGGAAAATAACTTTGGTATTCGTAAGCGTTTGCTGGAGTACGATGATGTGATGAACTCGCAACGTACCGTAATTTATACTAAACGTAAAAACGCATTATTCGGCGAGCGTCTGGATGTTGATATCGAAAACATGATTATTGATGTAATTGATGATATCGTTGCGGAATACAAGGACACCAACAATTACGAGGGCTTCAAATTAGAATTAATCAGAATTTTCTCTATTGATACGCAAATTACAGAACAGGAATTTGGAAACTCCAATATTGATAAATTAGTAAACAGAGTATTCCAGGAGGCTTCTGAATATTACGGCAGAAAATCCGAGGCAATTGCTCAACAAGCTTTGCCAGTATTAAGAGAAATCCTGAGTACAAGGGGTAATAACATCGAGAATATCATCATTCCGTTTACAGATGGAACCAGAGGTATCCAGATTTCTGCTCCGCTTCAAAGATCTGTTGAAACTAATGGAAGAGAAGTCATCAAATCTTTTGAAAAAAATATTGTACTTGCTTTAATAGACGATACCTGGAAAGAGCATTTGCGCGAGATGGACGATTTAAAACAATCTGTTCAGAATGCGGTTTATGAACAAAAAGATCCATTGATTATTTATAAGATGGAAGCTTTCAATCTGTTTAAGAGCATGTTGGCGTCTGTAAATAAAGAAGTGGTAAGTTTCTTATTTAAAGGAGGAATTCCGGTTCAGGAAGCGCCAGTTCAGGAAGCCAGACCTCAACCTTCTGTAGATTTAAGTAAGCTGAAAAGTTCAAGAACAGAAGTTGGATCTGAACAGGCAGGAATGGAAGACACCAGAGAACTGCAAAAAACTCAACCTGTTGTACGTCAGGAAGAAAAAATAGGCAGAAATGACCTTTGTCCTTGTGGAAGTGGTAAAAAATATAAAAACTGTCACGGCGCAAATGCTTAGAATAAAACATATCGGTATACTGGCTCTTTTTCTTCTGTCGGCCTGTCTTACAAAAGCGCAGGAAGGTTCGGTTCAGGAGGTCAAAGACCCGCTTATAGATAGTTTAATCAAAAGAAGAATAGAATTGACCAAAGGTGTATCGCAATCCGGTACGCCTTTGGTTATAACAGGCTATAGAGTACAAATTTTCTTTGGCCCGAACAGAAAAGAGGCTTACGATATGCAAGCTAAGTTTAAAACGCTCTATCCGGAGCACAATACTTATATTTCATACACACAGCCCAATTACAGATTGAAGGTAGGCGATTTTAGAACCAGGATGGAAGCCCAGCAATTAATGAATGCTTTACGCCCTGTTTTTCCTACATTATTTATCTTTAGAGAACGTATTAATCCAGAAAAAGCCGATCAATAATGCTGATAGATAAAATTAAAACACTCGCATCTGAAATTCATGAAGATGTGGTAGCAAAAAGAAGGCATTTACATGCCAATCCGGAGCTTTCATTTCACGAATATGAAACTTCTAAGTATGTAAAAGAACAATTAAGTGCGCTGAATATTCCATTTACGGAAATTGCCAATACCGGAGTTTTAGGTATAATAAAAGGAGAGTTACCGTCAGATAAAGTTATCGCTTTAAGAGCAGATATGGATGCTTTACCTATTTTGGAAGCCAATGATGTTTCTTATAAGTCTACCAATCCGGGAGTAATGCATGCTTGCGGACATGATGTACATACTTCTTCTTTGTTGGGAACCGCTGCTATTTTAAATAAGCTAAAAAGTGAATTTGGAGGGACCATAAAGTTAATGTTTCAACCGGCAGAAGAAGTTCTTCCCGGCGGAGCAAGCTTAATGATTAAAGAAGGAGCTTTAGAAAATCCAAAACCCGAAGCAGTTTTGGGTCAGCATGTAATGCCTTTGATAGAAGCGGGAAAAGTGGGTATAAGAGCAGGTAAATACATGGCTTCTTCTGATGAGCTGTATATTACTATAAAGGGCAAAGGTGGACATGGGGCACAACCACATGAAAATATAGACCCGGTATTGATTATGGCACATACCTTAACAGCTTTACAGCAAATCGTAAGCAGGAATGCAGATCCGAGAATCCCTTCTGTATTGTCTTTCGGAAAAGTTATAGCTGATGGTGCCACCAACGTAATCCCGAATGAAGTAATTATTCACGGAACGTTCAGAACATTGGACGAAGAGTGGAGAAGATCTGCTCATATTAAGATGAAAAAAATGGCAGAGTCTATTGCCGAAGGTATGGGTGGATCTTGTGATTTTAAAATTGTAAATGGCTATCCATTTCTGGTTAACGAAGAAAAGTTAACTGCACAGGTAAGACAAAATCTTATTAACTATTTAGGCGAAGAAAATGTTATTGATTTAGATATCTGGATGGCTGCAGAAGATTTTGCCTATTATTCGCAGGTTTCTAATGCAAGTTTTTACAGATTAGGCACCGGGAATAAAGAAAGAGGCATCACTTCGTCGGTTCACACTCCAACTTTCGATATAGACGAAAGCTCACTAAAAATCAGCACTGGTTTAATGGCCTATTCCGCTATTAAACAGTTAGGTTTTTAATACCGGCATCTTAAAAAGTTCATAAAACATCTCTATCGAAATTTTGGTAGAGATGTTCTTTTATCTGACCTTTATGAAACGTTCTTGTCTTCTTGTGGCTATTTTCCTATTCCTGAACCAATATTCCTTTGGACAAGCCATTCCCCGTTTTAATCCAGACACTATTTTAAGTGTCGTTATCGATAGCGTTGTTGTCATCAAGACAGCTAAGTCGGGACTTAATCAGGAAGATTTTATAGAACGCATCATTAACGACACTAGCTTTTACGAGGCTTTCAGAGCCATGAAAAAATATAAATTCCTGGCCGAAAACAGTATTTACAGTTACGACAAAAAAAACAAGGTAAATGGCCGTATTTACAGGAAGTTCATACATAATCCTAATAAATCCGCACAGAAGATTACCTATTTAGTTGATAAAAGCGAAGGAAATCTTCATAAAAAAAGTGGAAAATATAGGCTAAAGACAATTGAAATGTTCGATTACATTTTTGTGAACGCCTATCAGTCGTACTATTCGCCGTCTTCTTCCTCCGGTCCTGCAAATAAAGGGGGCGAGAAGAATGAGTCTTATAAAGATAAGTTAAAGACCTTAATTTTTAGTCCGGGAAGGCCTGTAAAAGGTATCCCTATTATCTCGGGAAAAACAGAAATATTTTCTGCCAATATGCGTCAGTATTATGATTATAGATTTTATTCGGGCACTTATTTAGATTCTATTCCCGTCTATCGTTTTAAGGTAACGTTAAAAGATGATTTGTCTGGCTGGACAAAAGATGGTTTAATGATCAAGGAATTAACTACTATTTTCGACAAAAGGAATTTCCAGATACTGGGCAGATATATAGATATGAAACTGGGCAATCTGGCTTTCAGCTTTGATATTCAAATGAACATAGAAATGTCTTACTTTATGGATGAGCTGCTGCCTACAAAAATAAGCTATCAGGGAAATTGGGATATTCCATTCAAAAATGAAGAAAGAGCAAGTTTTCTGATATCACATAAAAATTACACGGAGAAATAGGGTTAGGAAGAAAGTCGGTAAATTGTTGCAGGATCTTCTTCCGGAGAGCGCCACTCGGAATATGATACTTCCTGGTTTGCTACTGACTGAATTTTGTCGTACTGTTAAAGAGGCCGTATCATACAAAGGAGTCATATTGAGCAGAGTAGAAATATGCCTTGAGTGGTACGAAAGGGCTTCGAATCCCTCGGCCTGACAAACGCACTACCTTTGATGCAGCCCGTCAGTTTAATAACATGCATAACTGTTTAAAAGCTCAAAGCAGATACCTCTTTCCTTCTTCCAAAAGGAAAGAGGCATCTTCAAGTATTTAAAGCACCTCTACTTACCGGCCTGATACAATTCGTACCAATCTTGTCTATCTAAATCAATAGCAAACGACGCTGCTATATTTTTTATCCTCTGATCGTTTTTTGTTCCAATTAAAGGCAGAGCGCCTAACTTCACTAACCAGGCAACCGCCAATGATTCGATATCTACACCATACTTTGGTGCTATCTCTTCCAGCTTAGTTCTCACCTTAACGGCTACAGCATCTGTACCGCTAGCTATTCTCCCTTCAGCTAAGGGTGCAGAAGCTAAAGGTCGCATATATCTTTGTTTAATATAATCGATTTGTCCGCTATCTAAAGCTGATGTATTTAATAAATTCAGCTCGATATGATTCGTAACAATCGGAATATTAAGATAAGACGCCAGCAATTGATGTTCGAAAACAGAAAAATTGGTAATACCAATATTTTTAACTTTTCCGGATGTTTTTAGTTTTAACAGCGCACTGGCTGTCTCTTCCAGATTAGCAATTGGATCCAGATGGTTTAATAAGAAAATATCAATATAGTCCGTCTTCAATTTTTTCAAAGAACTTTCAACAGAAGCTATAATATGTTCCGCAGAAGTATCCAAATGCTCTACCCTAACTTCTGGATATTTAGTACTCGGTGTTCTTAAACCACACTTGGTAAATAAAACAATATCTTCTCTTTTGAAAGATTTTTTGGCAATCAGTTCGCCAAAAAGTGCTTCAATACCATAATCTCCATAAATATCTGCATGGTCAAATGTATTGATTCCTAAATCTAAACATAGATTTACGATTCTCTCCATCTCTGAAGATGTATCATTACTTAGTTCATTCCATCTGTAAAAACCATAAATAGCAGGAGACACTTTAGGTCCGGCATCACTTAGATATATCTTTTCCATTGCAAAATATTTATTCCATACAATTATAAAAAAATTATGCCTCAATTCTTATTAGAAACCAAGTTTTAGCAAATGATTTTCAGAATATCAACACTTTTAGTTAGCGTATCTTCTTAACTTTGTGGGCTAAAAATGAATATATGAAATATGCATTCGTTACAGGGTCTTCCAGAGGAATTGGTTTTTCTATTGGCTACGCTTTACTGCAACAAGGATATAAGGTTGTTTTCAATTATGTCAACAGTACCAAATTTAAAGAAGAAATAGACGTTAACTATAAAGAGGGAGAGGATTATTTTTGTATCCAATATGACAATAGTAACCTGGAAGATATTCCAGTTCTTATTGACAAATTAAAAGATATATCTCCTAGGTATGAAGTAATTGTACTGAATGCAGGCATTACGGACAGATCTCCTTTTTTTGAAGCTCCGGATCAAAATATACTTCACGTTTTCAATTGTAATTTGTTATTTCCCACGCTTTTCTTAAACCATGCTAAAGATATTTTAGTAACAAAAGGAAACATCGTTCTAATTGGCTCTATGCTTGCCGTTTACCCTCATGCAACTTCTATTCCTTACGGGGTTTCTAAAGCCGGTGTTAATGCACTAACAAAAAATATGGTTAAGGTTCTTCAGCCAATGGAAGTCCGTATCAACTGCATTAATCCGGGATATATAGATACAGACTGGCAAAAGGCCAAAAAACATGAAGTTAGGGAAGCTATTAAACCTAATATCGCTTTAAACCGATTTGGAGAGCCCGAAGAGGTTGCCAGACTGGCACTGCATATTATCGAAAATGAATACCTAAATGGCTCCATTTTACAGATAGACGGTGGTTATTCTTACAAATAACATTACTTTGAAAAAGAAACCAGTGTTTTAAAATCGCCTGAAGAAGGTGATTCAAAAACTTCTAATCCGAAATAAGCTACTGAAGCTAAAAGATGGTCGAAAATATCGGCCATTATGGCTTCATAATTTTTCCAAATTACAACATTTGTAAATGCATATATCTCCAAAGGCAAACCGTCATTTTCCGGAGCAAGTTGTCTGGCCATCATAGTAAAATCTGAGTTTAAATTTTGGTTACTTTTAAGATACTCATCTATATAAATTCTAAATACACCAATATTGGTTAAATTTCTACCATTTACCAACATTTCTGTAGTACCGTGAATCCTAGCATTGTAATCAGCTATTTCCGTAGTTTTTTCATTAAGATACTTTTCAATCAGCTTAATTTTCTTCAGCCTTTCAACATCATCTTCCGAGAGAAACTTAATACTGGAAATTTTAATTTTAATTGCTCTTTTGATTCTTCTGCCTCCTGAACGCCGCATCCCTCTCCAATTGATAAAAGAATCTGATATAAGGTTATAGGTGGGTATGGTCGTAATGGTTTTGTCGAAATTCTGGACTTTTACCGTAGTTAGTGTAATCTCGATAACATCGCCGTCTGCTCCGTACTTATTCATAGTTATCCAATCCCCTATCCGCACCATATCATTAACTGTAACCTGTATACTCGCTACAAACCCCATGATGGTGTCTTTAAAAATTAATAATAAAATGGCTGATGCAGCACCAAGTGTGGTAAAGAAAGCTACTATAGATTTACCGGTAAGCGTTGTAAAAATTAAAATTCCGGCTATAAAATATAACCCAATCACCAGAACCTGTATATAACTATCAATGGGTTTATCTTTAAAAGATTCTTTGGTTTTCAAATAGTCTCTTAATGATCTTAATATAGATCTGATGATCTGTATCCCCAAAAAGATCGAATAAATATCCAGCAGTGTATTAATCGCAGGAATAAATGCTGGAAAATCATTCAATACTATTGGAACTAATTTAACAGCTATACTTAACGGAATTAGTCTGGAAAGGAAATCGGGCAATCTATGCGCTAACAGATAATCATCAAAATGAGTTGATGTTTTAGATATAAAATGTTTAAAAAGTCGGGAGATAATTCCTTTTGCAATGAAATGAGTAAGTAATACAATAAACAATAGTACCAGCAACATGATGATTAGTTTAAGATAAACCATCCCGTAACTGCCAAAACCAAATTTTGTGATTACTCGCTCTAAAAAATCGTGTATAGTAACTGCTAAATCTTCTATCTTAAAGTTGCTTCTCATATCCTATTCATTATTGTAAGCTTCTAAAATAAATATTTAAGGAAAAAGCTCGAAGAAAATAGTATTAAAAAGGAAGGTGCAACAGGGAAGTTACTGCTTATGCTATTAAAAGTTCAAATTGTAACGGCTTTTAAACTGTGTAATTTTTGATAAAGGAAAGGCTGACCTCTGTTAGGAGACCAGCCTTTCCTTTAAAAAATTTCTATTCTTTAATTAGAATTTGAAAGTTAAGCCGAATGTAGCAACATCAAAAATGTTATTCACAGTACCAGCAGCTAAACCAAAGTTAGTAGTAGCTTTTGCTCCCGAAACGTCAACTTTTTCGCTTTCAAAGTTGATAATATTTGCTAACCCAACATTAAGTGCGATTCTTTCTGTTAAGAAATAGTTTGCACCAATCCCCGCGTTTATACCTAAGGTATTAACTTTAGGTCCTTTGGTTGTAGTACCCCCTACTTCTGTTTCATCTCTAGACGTACCGTAACCTAAACCAACTTCAGCATAAGTTTTGAAACGTTTACCTAATTCTAAGAAATAATAACGTCCAAAAACACCGATGCCAAACGAATTAGTTTTGTCAACAGATTCAGAACCTGCTGCATAATCCTCGTCTTTTGTAGTATTAAATCCTAAACTAAGTCCAACAGCAATTTTGTCTGTTACAAAATAGCCCACTTTTGGATTGATGCTGAATGAGCTACTTTTCTCTTCTGCATTTTTGTCATTTTCTGAGTTGAAACCAATGTTCCCTTCAACTATAACGTTTCCTTTTGCGAAACCAAATTCTTGAGCGTTAGCTGTAAAAGCTAAACCTGAAATAGCAAATAATGCAATAAATAATCTTTTCATAATAGTTTATTTTTCGATTTTGGCGCAAATTTGAATAAACCGGCGAGTGTTTCTGTCATCTTTTTGTAATTAAAGCTAACACACAATACATCAAACTGAAAATCAATACATTAATTAACAATCACAAATATCTTAAGAAGCAAAACAAACACCTCTTAACAGTAAAATGCTCTTAAATTCAAATTAATTGTCAAAATAACAGGTTATATAGAACTTTTAATTTTTTATTGAATTAGCCTCTTAAATTCTGCTAAATTTGTCTTCTTAAGCATGATCAAAAAGGAAACTGTAGAACGTATTTTAGAGACGGCAAGAATTGAAGAAGTCGTAGGGGATTTTGTGCATCTTAGAAAGCGTGGCACAAGTATGATAGGTCTTTGTCCTTTTCATGGTGAAAAAACACCATCTTTTCATGTCTCTCCAGCAAAAGGAATCTACAAATGTTTCGGTTGTGGCGAAGGTGGCGATTCGCTGCAATTCATCATAAGTCATGAAAAATATTCCTATCCGGAAGCTTTAAAATATTTAGCCAGAAAATATAGCATAGAGGTTGAAGAAACAGAAGTTTCCGAAGATTATAAAGCCGAGGCCGACAAAAGAGAGAGTCTTTACATTACTTCTGCTTTTGCGGCAAAATTCTTTACGGATAAACTTTGGAATACAGACGAAGGCCGATCTATAGGTTTAAGTTATTTTAAAGAAAGAGGTTTCAAAGAAGAAATCCTGAAAAAATTTGAAATTGGCTACTCTCCTGAAGAATGGACAGCGCTTAATGACGCCGCTATAGCAGAAGGTTATAAACAGGAATTTTTAGAAGAAACCGGGCTGGTCATTAAAAACGACAAAGGAAGCATTTACGATCGCTTCAGAACCCGCGTAATCTTTCCTATCCATAATTTCACCGGAAGAATTATTGGCTTTGGTGGACGTACTTTAAAAACTGACAAGAAAATCCCTAAATATGTAAATTCTCCAGAAAGTGAAATTTACTATAAATCCAAGGTTCTCTACGGCCTTTACCATGCAAAAAAGGCTATTCGGGAACGTGATAATTGCCTTCTGGTCGAAGGCTATGCCGATGTATTAGCCGTTCATCAGGCTGGTGTAGAAAACGTTGTAGCCTCTTCCGGAACATCGTTAACCACAGAGCAGATTAAACTGATTGGTCGTTTTACAAATAATGTTACCATTCTGTATGACGGCGACGCAGCTGGAATTAAGGCTTCTTTAAGAGGATTGGACATGATTCTTGAAGAAGGAATGAATGTTAAAGTTGTTCTCTTCCCTGATGGCCATGATCCGGATTCCTATATTAAAGCTTTTGGTGCTTCGGCATTTAAGACACACGTAGAGCTTAACACTAAAGATTTTATTTTTTACAAAACAGAAATCTTATTACAAGATGCATCCAATGACCCCATTAAAAAAGCAGGCGTCATCAGAGATGTAATTGAAAGTATTGCTAAGATTCCTGATGCGATAAAAGCTTCGGTTTATGTGAGAGAATGTAGCGGTTTGCTGCAAATGGAAGAGCAGATTTTGATTTCGGAATTGAACAAAATCCGCCTGGCAAAGTCTAAAAAGGAAGCTGGCCAAAGCCACACAGGATCACATTTTCCTCCTCCGGAATTTTATGAGGATGGACCGCCGCCAGACCTCTTTGATGATAATAAACAAACTGTACAGGAAGATCTTCCACAGGAAAAGGAAATGATTCGTATACTGTTAAGCTATGGACATAATCTGGTGAATTGGGATGAAATTACCGATACTTATATTGGTCCGTATATCGTCATGAACCTGAATGATGTAACCTTCACTAATACCTCGTTAGACAAGATCTTAAAATACTATATTCAGGAAGTCGAAAAGGGTACTTTACCATTAGAAAAGGACTTTCTTCAACATCAGGACCGGGAAATATCTGCTATGGCCATATCACTACTCACAAGTCCGTATAATTTGAGTGAGAATTGGTATAATATGCATGGTATCACTGTTAAGGAAGAATCCGATCATTTAAAATCTACTGTAATGGGAGCTATATTCCATCTCAAAAAGAAAAAAGTTTTAGCTTTAATGGCAGAAAAGCAAAGGCAAATGCAACATGAAAAAGATGAAGCTAATCTAATGATTCTGATGAAAGACTACATGGATTTAAAAAGTGTAGAGAAATATATTTCTAACTATTTAGGTACAGTAGTTTCAAGATAAATATGGCTTTTCATAACGATTTTGGAAGAAAAGGTGAGCAAATAGCTAAATTTCTTTTAGAACAAAAAGGTTATGAAATTCTGGATGAAAACTGGCAGTACAATAAAGCAGAAATTGATCTTATTGCCTACAAAGACAAAACGATTATCTTTATAGAAGTAAAAACCCGATCAGGTTCTTATTTTGGCGAACCCGAAGAATTTGTAGATACAAGAAAACAGAAATTGCTGACCGAAGCAGCTGAAGAGTATATTTATATTATGCAACATCGGGGAGAAATTCGTTTCGATATTATTGCTATTTTGCTAGATAAAAATTTAGAAAAACACGAGATAAAACACATAGAAGATGCTTTTTGGAATTATTAAAAAACAAACATTGAACTCGTTATTCGTAGCACCGCTTATAGTTGTGACTGCTTTTTCATGCAAAGATAAAAATAACAAAGCCGGTGACAGCATGAGTTTATATCCGGAAAGTGGCACTACTTATAAGTTAGGTGAAGAATTTAAGATTTTCGTCAAAACGGCAGATCTGCCTGATTCTATCCAGTATTATGCGGATGGTAGACTCATTACAACTAAAAAAGACACATCAAACATTTCTCTTAATACTTCTGACCTTGCTTTGGGAAGCCGTGTAATTACCGCGAAAGTGTTTTTTAAGGGTAAAGAAGAAGAAATACAATCGAACATTACAGTTTTAACTTCCAGAGTTCCTCAGCAATTTGGGTTTAATGTTATACAAACTTATAAACATGATATCAGTTCTTATACTCAGGGATTAGAATATCACGATGGCATTTTTTATGAAAGTGATGGCGAATACGGTGCTTCCAGTTTAAGGAAAGTGAGTGTAGATGGAAAAGTACTTAAACAAATTGATTTAGATAAACGCTATTTTGCCGAAGGGATTACCGTTATTGGAGACAAAATACTGATGCTTACCTATAAAGAAAAAGTGATGTTTGAATATGACAAAAACACTTTTGAACTATTAAGAACTATTCCTTATAATCATGCAGATGAAGGTTGGGGACTTGCTTTTAATGGGAACATCATTTATAATACTGATGGTACAAACAGAATTTTCAAGCTGAATAAGGAAACTTATCAGCCGGAAGGTTTTATTGAAGTATACGACGACAAAGGGCCGGTAAATTACCTGAATGAAATGGAATGGATAGATGGAAAAATCTATGCGAACATTTATACCTCTGACTTAATTGCCATTATAGATCCTAAAACCGGAGAGGTAGAGTCTTACATTAATCTAATGGGAATTAGAAATGATGCTGTAGAAGACGAATCTCAGGATGTACTTAATGGTATTGCCTGGGATGCGAAAGGAAAAAGGTTATTCGTAACGGGTAAAAAGTGGCCACATTTATATCAGATTACTCTTAAGGAGCATTAGCCTTCCTGTGCTACAGCATTTTTACAAACTACCATTTAATCTCTTTCTTTTTATAAATATGTTTGTAACTATTACAAAAAGAATATGAGAAATAAACATATTTTCCCCGGACTTTTACTCTTTTGCAGTATGTCGACATTAAACAATGCCTCTGCCACAGCACAAAGTAATCCTTTTTTTACAGAATATAACACCCCTTTTGAGGCTCCTCCTTTCGAAGCTATTAAAGCAGAGCATTATATGCCTGCTTTTGAAGAAGCCATGAAACAGCAAAAGGCAAAAGTTGCTGCTATTTATAAAGTACGCTCTGTACCCACTTTTCAGAACACCATTGTAGCTTTAGAAGAAAGTGGTAAACTTTTAGAAAAAGTAGTAACCGTCTTCTTCAATTTAACAAGTGCAAACACCAACACCGAACTGGAAAAAATATCCAGTGAAATTGCCCCCAAGCTTTCTCAACACAACGATGATATTTTTCTAAACCAAGAACTATTTAAAAGAGTAAACCAAGTTCACGACAATATTTCTAAAGAAAAATTAACTTCCGAGGAGGCAAGACTTTTAGATAAGACCTACAAAGCATTTGTAAGAAGTGGTGCCAGCTTAGACGAGAAATCGAAAGAACAGCTAAGAAAAATAAACCAGGAGCTTTCTTCTCTGACGGTTAAATTTGGACAGAACCTTTTGAAAGAAGTTAATGCTTATGAATTGGTTATAGACAATAAACAAGATCTTGCCGGACTTCCAGAGGGCTTGATTTCCAATGCGGCCAAAACAGCAAAAGAATCTAATCTAAAAGGTAAATGGAAGTTTACATTACACAATCCCAGCGTAATGCCATTTTTAGAATACGCAGATAATCGTAAATTGAGGGCGCAAATCTATAAAGCATACACTCATAAGGGAGACAATAACAACGAATTTGACAACAATGAAAATGTTGCCAAAATGGTTGCACTAAGAGCGGAGCGCTCTAAATTGCTGGGATATGCCAGCTATGCTGATTTTTCTTTACAAGAAACAATGGCAAAAACACCAATATCAGTTTTTGACCTGTTAAACAATCTTTGGTCTGCCGCCCT
>NZ_JBEBVH010000016.1:0-28691 GCF_040392825.1 Pseudopedobacter sp. | reverse complement strand
TTATTGGAATATGATGTAGCTCGCTTTGTGGCTGATGCAGAAGCAATTTATTCTTATGAAGGAACAAAAGAAATTAACTCTTTAATTGTTGGTAGAGCTATTACCGGGTTTAGTGCTTTTGTTTAATATTGATTTTTAAATTGATGAAATACAAATAAATTCAATGAGAAAATTTTTTTGCATATTATTAATTGTAACAGTATCCTATCAACAGTTAATATGCGCACAACAATCGGAAAAAACAACCTACTATAAAAACGGAGTAGTCGTATCGGCACATCCTGCAGCATCAAAAGTTGGCCTTGAAATATTAAAAAAAGGAGGAAATGCTATTGATGCTGCAGTGGCGGTACAGTTTGCTTTGGCTGTAGTATATCCAAATGCGGGAAATATTGGCGGTGGTGGTTTTTTGGTGTACCGAGATAATAGGGGTAATATAAATGCTTTGGACTATCGAGAGAAAGCACCGTTAAAAGCACATAGAGATATGTATCTGGATAAATCGGGCAATCCGATAAAAGACAAAAGTCTTTATGGGCATTTAGCGCCGGGCGTTCCGGGTACTGTAGATGGAATGGTAAGAGCACATAAAGAATATGGGAAGCTGAGCTGGAAAGAGCTGGTAGAGCCCTCGGTTGATTTGGCAAAGAACGGATTCCCAATTACTGCACAGCAGGCAAAAGAGCTAAACGAGATAAAAGCATCGCTAAAACAATTTAATCCTTTGGGGACAGCATTGGTGAAAGAAACGGAATGGAAAGCCGGGGATTTACTGATTCAGACAGAACTGGCTAATACTTTTATGCAGATAAGAGATAAAGGTAGAGCAGGTTTTTACGAAGGTGAAGTTGCAGATTATATTGTTGCGGAAATGAAGCGAGGAAGCGGTTTAATCACCAAAAGAGACCTTTTCGAATATCAATCAGCGTGGAGAAAACCTGTTACAGGAATGTATAAAGGATATAAGATCATTACTATGCCACCACCATCAAGCGGAGGAATTGCGCTGGTACAATTGTTAAATGCAGTTGCTCCTTATCCCATTTCAAAATGGGGACATAATCGGGATTCTACTGTAAGGCTGATTGTAGAGGCAGAAAGAAGGGTTTATGCAGACCGTTCTGAATATTTAGGTGACCCCGATTTTTATACTGTACCTAAAGAACAATTGCTGAATTATGCTTATCAGCAGAAAAGAATGGAAACATTTTCGTGGGATTATGCTACAGCAAGTTCGGCAGTAAAACCAGGAAGGTTGGTAGGAAAGGAGAGCGAAGAAACTACTCATTACTCTATTGTGGATGCAGATGGAAATGCTGTTTCTGTAACAACTACTATTAATCTGGCTTATGGGTCAAAAGTGGTGGTAAAAGGAGCAGGATTCTTGCTCAATAACGAAATGGACGATTTTTCCGTTAAGCCCGGTAGCCCTAATGCTTTTGGAGTAACAGGGGGTATTGCAAATGCTATAGCACCCGGAAAAAGAATGTTAAGTTCTATGACGCCGACTATTATAGAAAAGGACAAGAAATTATATATGGTAGTAGGAACACCCGGAGGGTCAACCATTATCACTTCTGTATTCCAGACAATTTTAAACGTACTGGAATTTGGTCAGGACATGCAACAGGCTGTAACTTCAAAACGTTTTCACCATCAATGGCTCCCAGATACAGTTTTTACAGAAAAAGATGTATTTGATGTTGAAACAAAAATTAAGTTGCAGCAAAAAGGCTATCAGCTAACACATCGTGGAAATATCGGGCGTGTAGATGCTATATTAAAAACAGAAAATGGATACCAGGGAGGTGCAGATCCCAGAGGTGATGATACAGTCGCAGGTTATTAGGTCTTTATTGTATCAGGTGAAGGGTATTCAGATAAAATGTCTTTTATTATACTATCCGTCGAATTAGCCGGTATCTGAAATCAAATCATTTTCGTTGGTTATTGTCTTAATTTATGAGTATAAATATTTCTGTTTAACTTAACCATTGCATTGCATATATTTAAGTTTTTAAGTAAAATTGTATTTATTATATATAAGTAGCAATGTACCGTAAACTCTTATTAGCAGTTTTTCTTTTTATATTAAATGTATCCCAGTCATTTTCTGAAACTTTTGTTGTTACAAGTAAAGAAGATAGTGGTGCAGGAACATTGAGAGATGCACTTCAAAAAGCAGAATTGAACGGTACAGCTCAGACTGATTACATAAATTTTAATCTTCCCGGAGATGGTAGTGATCTTAATAATAGAACTATACGCTTAAGAAGCCAGTTGCCACGAGTTTCATCCAGAGTAATTATTGACGGCAGCACACAAAGTAATTGGGCTAAATTAGGTGTATCCGGCGCAAGAATTATTATTGAACCAGAATTTACTCCTGCAAATTTCTCGGGTCTGATTATTGGTTCTTATCTATCTGGCACTTATACCGAAACAGCAGATATAGAAATATATGGCTTGTTTATCAGAAATTTCGCGAATATTGTCAATTTGCAAACAATAAACAATAGCCAGGGCTCCGGTATTGTTATAGATTACCGTGTAAATAACGTCACTATAGGTACTCCCGGAAAAGGTAACGTGATAGCCGGTAACGTGAACGGGATAGTTATAAGAAATACTTCATATTATACCAATAACCCTGACTTAGCTAACATCAAAATTCAATCTAATCTGATAGGTGTAATGGATAATGGTACTTCACCACGTTCTAATTTTAATGGTATTATCGCAGATCTTTACGATACCAATCTTAATATCGGAGGCGACCAGTCCGACGAAGGAAATACTATTGCAGCTAATGCCATAAATATTCAGATTAACAGGTCAAATGGTTTCACAAATCTTACCCGACCTTCCGTTAACATTATTAAAAATAACATAGGAACCAACTATGACGGGACTATCGATTATAAAGCACTTCCCATATTTAATCAATCTTCTTCTATAGAAATGTATGGGATAAGAGTTAATGGCCAGATTGATATTAATATTCTTAAAAATATAATTTCTGGTCAACGGAGTTGGGCAATTTCTATTTCCAACGCATCCTTCCTAATCACTGAAAATAAAATTGGAACAGGTAGCTTGGATACGAAAAATCTATCAAATAATGGTGGTATTTCAATAGCTACAAATGCCCAGGGAACAATTGGAGGTACAGCAGATGCTGACGCGAATATTATTGGTTATAATAGATTTGGCATAGAAACTACATCTTCCTTCCCTATAAAAATTACCAGAAATAGTATGTTTTGTAATGAAGTATTTGCCATAGGAAAAGCATCGGTAGCACAGCAGGCGTATATTCAGGTACTTAAAATACGTACAGATCATATTTCTGGTAAAGCCAGCCCTAATTCAGAAGTAGAACTTTTCTATATAGACGAGAACTGCACATTAGGCAAATGTCAGGGTAAAACCTATTTTGCTACTGTAAGAGCGGGGAATGATGGCCGATGGTCTTATGATGGAATGCTTAACGGAAAAGTAACTGCTACTGCTAGTCTACCTACTGCCGTTACTTCTCCATTTTCCACTGGGGGGCTTTTAATTAATGAAGCAGTGGTTACTCCCGTAACTTGTAAAGGCGATGGTAGCATTACAATATCGGAAGAAAGAGAAGGAATTACTTTTAACTGGTATAAAATAGAGAATGATGGTTCTGCGGGATTTTTAAGTAATAACCAATCTATAGCCGATTTGTCTGTAGGTACCTATGAATTAAAAATATCTGATGGATGCAGTGAAATAACTCATCAATTTTCTATTACGGACCAGAAACTTACAAAACCCATAGTAAACGCACCTGTACCGGTTTGTGGACAGGTGATTTTCTCTTTTGCAGCTACTACATTAAGAGGAAAAGGAACAATAAGATATGACTGGGTTGATAATACCGGTGCAGTTGTCAAGTCTGGTCAAAACGTTAGCATGCCAGAAGGAACTTATAGAGCAAGAGTTACAGATGATGCTGGCTGTGTAGAATTCTCAGACCCGGTTACTATAGTAAAAAGACCAACACCAGTTATCAATACTGGTAACATGAAGGCAACTGCTGCCGCATGTGGTTTCAGTGATGGTAGTATTAAAGGAATTGTGGTTACTCCAGGAGTTGGTACAGTAACTTATAAATGGTTTACTTATAATAATCTAACTGGCCAGCAGGGAACCACTGTAGTTAGTGAAGCTTTAGATTTGGAAAATGTAGAAAGTGGGTATTATATATTACAAGTGACAGATCAGGGAGATTGTTCTCCTGTAAAGAGCAATCCATTATTTATTTCTATTTATAATTCCGTAAAGATTAGCGGGGGAATTATTACTCCAGTAACTTGTAATAAAACAGTAGGAGCAATTTCTAACATTACTATTACAGAAGCAAACACATTCGAATGGTTCGGTCCAAATAATCAAAGTATATTAACGGGGCCTTATTCTTCCGGAATGACATTAGAGTTAAAAGACCAGGCACCAGGAACTTACAGGCTTGTAGCAAAAAATAATATTACAGGGTGTGAAAGTTCAATGTCTTTTATCATTAACCAAATTCCTCCACAAGTCTATAGTCTTACACCTTCAAGAAATGCAGCTACCTGCGGACTAAATAATGGAAGTATTACGCTTAATTATACATCTGCATTTCCTATTCGTTTTGAGTGGAGAAATGAATCTGGAGATTTACTGTCAGGAACCAATAAAGAGCTTAAAGATCTGGCTCCGGGACAATATACTTTTTATGCTTATGATATTAATAACTGTGAGACTGTTTTTGGTCCATACAATATAGAAGATACTCCCCTACTAAAGATTGTTCCTGCAAGTGCAAAGGTTATTGACGACGGTTGTACCTTAAAAAGAGGATCTGTTATAGGGATAGAAGTAATTGGAGGTGTTCCGGCTTATAATTATAAATGGATCAACGAGGCTGGCGAAGCTGTACAATATACCAGAGATCTTATCAATGTAGGTGCAGGAAAATATCGTTTGGTTGCTACCGACAGGACAAGCTGCGGCACTTTCACCAGTGAAGAATATACAGTAAACGATTACCCTTTTCCTTTAGCGGCACCTGTGATTAATGATATGCGGGTGTGTTATGCTACAGAAATTATGCTGAAAGTAATAGGTCCTGAAGAAGGCACCTACCAGCTTTTTAAAGATACTCTGGCAAATCCAATATTGGAAAGTGATAATGGTACAATTCTGTTTAAGGTAGCTAAATCTGGAGATTATCTGTTAAGGCGTAAATTGGGAAGCTGTGTAAGTGATTTTAGTCCCTGGCACATAGAGGTTACAAATGATAATCTGGATATTATGAATACCATGTCGCCTAATGGAGATTACAAGAATGATAGATGGACGATTATGGGTTTACCAGAGAACACAGATATTTTAATACAAATATATAGCAGGGAAGGGCAGCTAGTTTATGAATCTATTGGTTCGTACGACAAACCTTTTGATGGAACCTTTAGAGGAAAAGAACTACCAGCCGGAGTTTATTATTATAAAATTGATCTAAGAGCAGATTGTGTGCCTTTGGCGGGTAGTCTAACCTTATTGAGGTAAATAGAAGTTGTTTCATTCAATCTGGTATTGATAGGAATATTTTAAAAAAGTCTTGTTTTAGGTTGTTAAAGCAAGACATTCAAAGCTCCCTTAGGCGATGTGATAGCAGGTGATTTTTTGCTATTTTATTTGTTAATTGTATAATGATTTTTTACCTCTACCTACTTTTATAAAGATCTTTTGGTGAAAAATTGAAGGGCAATTAATTTAGATTATCTACTTAAAATTGTGCACAACTTACCTCATTCCGGTTATTGAGTAAAATCCCCAATACGATTTCATGAGTATTACTATGGACACTCCTTAGTCTTGATACATTGACATCGTAAGAATAACTAAGATTTATCAAAGAGAGTACATTGAAACCCGCAAGTAAAGAATAAGAATCACTGTTCCTAAAACCAGCACCTAACCAAACTATATCTCTAAAAGCCATCTTTAAATTTGCATCTAATGTTAATGGAGACATAGAAGAGTAACTTATAAGTGAAGACGGGATTAAAGCAATATCATCCATTAAAAAGAACTTATAGCCTATTGTACCATAAAAATGCGCGTTCTGATATAATAACGTTTTTTGTTCATAATTCTGAATTTTTACTCTATTTCCTAATAATTGTCTGGCAGAAAGGCCTATAAAATATCTTGGTCCATAAAGCCATAATCCGGCACCAAGATCAGGTCTTATCCTGTTATTGTAATCAGCCGCAAGCAAAGGATCTGAAGTATCTGTAACTTTTACATTTTCTACATCAATATTTAAAGAAGAAAAACCTGCGGATACACCTAAAGAAAGATTTAACTCTTGTGAAAGGCCAATATGATAAGCATATGTCGCATTGACATTTGTTTGCCTTATGCGCCCAGCTTTGTCCGAGAGCGCATGAAAACCAACTCCATGATGAGGGTCTGCAGCAGTGTAATTATTTACATAAGACCGGCTCATTGGATTTTCGCCCTGACTTCCAAAAGAATTTACAGACCTTCTTATGTATTCGTTACCTACAGGTGCATGAAAAGAAACATAACTTGTCACTGGGGCACCCTCGAGCCCACTCCATTGCTGCCTGTATCCCATCTTTAAATCCATGTAGCTCTCTACGCCAGTTATAGCCGGATTAATCAAATAATTATTAAAGATATATTGGGTAGATCTGGGCGGGGCTTGTGCTAAGCAAACCAGGCTTATCGTCCAAAACGAGAAAAGACAAAGAAATAATTTCATTTATTAAAACAACAATAATAGTAACAAATAATCAGAAAAAGCAAATTTTATTAATTGTATTTAAAGATACACAAGAGCATTCATTTATTAAACTAATACTTCATTCAAAGTGTTAATAATTACAGGTCGCTTTTAAGATTATCTATTAACATATTATAATGAATGTCGTTATTTTTGAATATGTGTTTTAAAATTAACTAACTGGTCTGTTAGTTAATAAGGTAATCTGACAACCTGTCATTTTAAAAGACAGTATTTTGTCTCGTATTACAGGAAGATTACTGACAGATTTAATGAAATGCTGTCAAAATTCTATTGGCATAGGCATTGATAATAGATTATTGTTCAAAAAAATGTTAAATAAAATTTATATATCATATGTCTAAAATTATTGGTATCGACTTAGGAACAACAAACTCATGCGTTTCTGTAATGGAAGGAAATGAGCCTGTTGTTATCACTAACAGCGAAGGTAAGCGTACTACTCCATCAATAGTGGCTTTTGTTGAAGGTGGCGAGCGCAAAGTAGGTGATCCTGCAAAACGTCAAGCAATTACTAACCCAACAAAGACAATATACTCTGTAAAACGTTTTATGGGAAGCAGCTATGATGAAGTTTCAAGCGAGATTTCACGCGTTCCGTATAAAGTAGTAAAAGGAGATAATAACACTCCAAGAATTGAAATAGATGACCGTAAATATACTCCACAGGAAATTTCAGCAATGATTCTTCAAAAAATGAAGAAAACAGCAGAAGATTTTCTGGGCACCGAAGTTTCAGAAGCAGTTATCACAGTCCCTGCATATTTCAATGACGCACAGCGTCAGGCAACAAAAGAAGCAGGTGAAATTGCTGGTTTAAAAGTAAGAAGAATCATTAATGAGCCTACAGCTGCGGCTTTGGCTTACGGTTTGGATAAGGCACACAAAGACATGAAAATTGTTGTGTTTGACTGTGGTGGTGGTACTCATGACGTTTCTGTTTTAGAATTAGGAGATGGTGTGTTTGAAGTAAAATCTACCGAAGGTGATACACACTTGGGTGGTGACGACTTCGATCAGGTAATTATCGATTGGTTGGCAGAAGAGTTCAAAAGCGAAAACGGTGGATTCGATTTAACAAAGGATCCAATGGCATTACAACGCTTAAAAGAAGCTGCTGAGAAAGCTAAAGTAGAGCTATCTTCTACAACTTCTACAGAGATTAACTTACCATACATCACTGCAGATGCAACTGGCCCTAAACACTTGGTACGCACTTTATCTAAAGCTAAATTCGAAAGTTTAGCTGCAAATTTAATAGAGAGAACAATTGCTCCTTGTAAATCTGCATTGAAAAATGCTGGTTTATCAGTATCAGATATAGATGAAATTATCTTAGTAGGTGGTTCTACCCGTATTCCGGCTATTCAGGAAGCAGTAGAAAAATTCTTCGGAAAAGCACCTTCTAAAGGTGTTAATCCGGATGAGGTAGTTGCAATTGGAGCTGCTATACAGGGTGGTGTTTTAACCGGAGAGGTTAAAGATGTATTATTGTTGGATGTTACTCCGCTTTCTTTAGGTATTGAGACTATGGGTGGGGTAATGACAAAATTGATAGAAGCTAATACAACTATCCCAACTAAGAAATCAGAAACGTTCTCTACAGCTTCAGATAATCAACCTTCTGTTGAGATTCATATCATACAAGGTGAACGCCCGATGGCGAAAGACAATAGAACGATTGGTCGTTTCCATTTAGATGGTATTCCGCCAGCACCAAGAGGAGTTCCTCAAATCGAAGTAACTTTTGATATTGATGCGAATGGTATCATCAAAGTATCTGCTAAAGATAAAGCAACAGGTAAAGAGCAAAATATCAGAATTGAAGCTTCTTCGGGCTTATCTCAGGAAGAAATCGATAAAATGAAACAAGAAGCAGAAGCAAATGCTGAGTCAGATAAAAAAGCAAAAGAAGAGGCCGAAAAAATTAACGGAGCGGATGCTTTAATCTTCTCAACAGAAAAGCAGTTGAAAGAATACGGTGACAAAATTTCTGCCGATAAAAAATCAGCTATAGAAGATGCTTTGAAAGCATTGAAAGATGCACATGCTGCTCGTAATTTTGCAGATATAGATGCTAAATCTGAAGCGTTGAACCAAGCCTGGGCTGCAGCATCTGAAGAGATGTATAAAGCCGGAGCTGGCGCAGACGGTCAGGCACAACAACAAGATCCTAATGCTGGTCAGCAAGGCAATGGCCAAGCTGCAGGTGGTGCAGACGACGTAACTGATGTAGATTTTGAAGAAGTAAAATAATTCAAATAATTAATCATAAAAAATCCTGGTATAATTTATACCAGGATTTTTTTATTTTATGCTATCTGTCTGGTTGGCTTTTTCTGTTTCTTTGGCAGCCTTTTCCAGTTTTCTTTCCTGGCGCCTTTCTTCCCTTCTTTCTTTCCTTTCGTGGAGCTTCTCTTTAATCATTTGAATATCGCCCTTGAAACCTTCTACTGCATTTCCAATAGTTTTAGCGGTATTTTTTAATGATTTTTCTTTTTCCCTGCTTACACCCACACTTTCTTTAATGCCAGTAAATAGGGACTTCCATAAGAAACTGAAAAAAGATGCTTCTGCAGGTCTGTTAAAATAAATATTACCTTTTGTGAATTGACCACGACTGTCTGGATTTTGTTGTTGAATGACAAATACACTGGCCAATGCAGAAGCAAAACCCTGTTTTTTGAGTTCTCCCTTCTCGTCGCGTTTCAAAACATTTACTTTTAAATCTTTGTAATAAAAGAACATGGAGCCTCGGGCTATATTTTGGTTAGCTTTAACATTAAAACTTAGTTTATCAATCTGAGCAGATATAATCTCGGCCATTCCCAAAGGTTTTACAATTTTATTGATTAGTTTTCCGTCGAAAGCGCCTATCTCTCCGTTGTAGTCAAATTCGCCAATCTTACTGTTCATATAAAATGTCATATTTAGCTGTAAGGGCGCTTTTCCAAAAATTTTTGATCTAAGGTCTGCTTTCATCTTGGCATTTTGACTCAAAGCTTTTTTGTCATTAACTACATTTTTTATAGTACCATTGGTTTTTAAGAATTCTATCTTTCCAACCTGTCTGCTTTTTTTGTCGAATTCACTATAGCTTATATCGACATCTTTGAGCTGAAGTTGGTCTATTTTCATGTCCAAAGCTAACTTAAGCAGCTGTTGATGAGGAAACTTTCCGGTCTTATTTTTGATGATTTTTCGATAAGCATTATTATTATAAACATCAATACTGGCATTGTTAATAGACAAGTTTTTTGCATATAATTTTTGCCTGTTAAGAAATAAGTCAAAATCAACATTGCTTATATTTATTTCATTAAAAGTCAAATCATAACGGTCTTGTGCATGGCCAAGTTTTTTATGAAATTCTTTTTTGCTCAAACGTGGCTCAAGCCTTACCTTTTTTAAGCTCAATAAATTTTTAGCCGTAGAAAAGTTTAAATTTTCCAGTTTAACAAAATATAAGCTGTCTGGAGTAGCAATATGATAATCCTTAATATTTATTACCACATCTTTAGTATAATAGACTCTGGATTTATCTAATGCTGCATTTGAATCGATCTGAATATCTGTTATAGTTATGTCCAGATTTTTTAAGGCAGTTCTTTTTTCTTCAGGATTACTTCGGTTTACAAAAGCAAAATTTATATCTCTTAACTCCACCTTTTGCACTCTGATGTCTTTAAAAATATCTTTTATAAGTTGATGCAGCGGTCTGTCATCTTTCTTTTTAACAGAAATGGTATCATTATAGTCCCTTCTATTGTTATAAATTGTTAATTTAGGCTTATTAATAATAATATCGGCGACTTTTAATTCTTTGCTGGTTACTGCTTCTTTTGCATTTGCATTTTTTATTACCAATGCAGAGACTTCCAATTCATATAAATTATCTGGAGCCGATTGGTTTGCATCTAGTCGTTTATAAACTTCCGGATTGGGTATTAATTTAAAACGGGTAAGTTTCAAATTACCATTTACAGGATGAATGTCTAATGTTTTATATTCTATTCTATATAAACTATCAGAAGAATTAATAACGGCATTTTTAAGTTGTCTTTCCAAAATAGGTCTCCAGTTATTGGTCAAATATCTGGTTACGGCGAAGAACCCTATTGTGACGACAACGGCGAACCCTAAAATCCAAAATAATAGTTTTTTCATATATAGCGTAAGATGTTAGCTTTTTTATATTTATAATGTTAAAACAGGAAAGAATGTTTTAAATTTAGATTTTCACAACAACGTTATTTTTTAAGAATTTAGAAATGAGGAAATTTTTATTGTCATGTATTGCATTAACGATAAGCGTTATATCGCATCGGTCCTTTGCGGCTTCAGTAGACACTGTAGAAACTTTCAGTTCAGCAATGAACAAAAAGATAAAAGCAGTTGTAGTTACTCCGGATAATTATAAATCACAAAAGCAGTTCCCCGTTATTTATTTACTGCATGGGCATGGGGGAAATTATGCCGGTTGGATTAAGGGTGTACCTGCAATAAAGGATTTAAGCGATCAGCATCAATTAATTTTTGTTTGTCCGGATGGAAATGTTTCCAGTTGGTATTTTGACAGTCCTTTATTACCGGAATGGAAGTATGAAACATATGTTGCTACAGAGCTTGTAAATTGGATAGACTCTAAATATAAAACCATTAAAGACAGAAATGGCCGGGGAATAACAGGTTTAAGTATGGGTGGTCATGGCGCATTATACTTAGCAATAAAACATCAGGATGTTTTTGGAATTGCCGGAAGTATGAGCGGGGGAGTAGATTTTAGACCTTTTCCTAAAAACTGGAAGATTGCAGAAAAATTGGGTGAATACGCGACCCATAGTAAAAATTGGGATGATAACACCGTCATTAATATGGTTTCCCAAATTAAGCCTGGACTTAAATTAATGATAGATTGTGGTGTGGATGACTTTTTCTATCAGGTGAACGAAGCACTGCATGCTGTCCTTTTAGCCAATAAAGTACCTCATGATTATGTTGTTAAACCAGGTAAGCATAATTGGGACTATTGGAAAGAGGCTATTTACTATCAAACTTTATTTATGAACAGAAACTTTGTTAGATAAAAAGGGAAAAAAGCTGATCAAAAAGCTCTAACCATATCCCGGGAAGTCGCATTAGCGACAAGATAAGGATAAAATAGTTTGTTTGTTATGCTTCTCCCGACCAGTTGGGGAGAAGCATCTCATTATCGAGCAACATCTTACATGTAAGTTTCTCTACAGTCAGAATGGCACAAGAGGTTTAATCCTCCATTATTTTGTCTTCTGTATACCTTGACACTTATGCGAAAATATTCGGAATCATGGAAATGATGCGATTTAGATAGCTTTTTTAATTGCTTAAAGCTTCTAGCAACTGTTCGGAAGCATTTTTAGTATCTACTTTTTTAATGATTTTTTCAATCATACCCTTTTCGTTTATCACAAAAGTTCTTCGATTGGTTCCCATATAGGTTTTTCCGTACATATTCTTTTCGCCCCAAACACCATATTTTTCCACAATATCTTTGTCAACATCAGCTAACAAAGTGAAAGGCAAGTTGAATTTCTCTTCAAATTTTTTGTGAGAATCTTCATCGTCTACACTTACTCCAATGATTTCGAACCCATGTTTTTTAAGCATTTGGTAGTTGTCTCTGAAATCACAAGCTTCTGCCGTACAGCCGGGAGTGTTATCTTTAGGGTAGAAATAAAGAACAACGCGTTTTCCAAGGTAGTCGTTAAGAGATACCTGTTTCCCATTTTGGTCTTTTGATGTAAATAGAGGAGCTTTGTCCCCTTCTTTTAATTCTTCCATGGTCTTTATTATTTTAAGAAGTTGTACTCTACAGTCCGGGTATTGTTTTTTAAATCTGTAACAACAACTTTAAATGTATGTTTTCCTTTTATATGCTTTTCAAAAGTATGCCAGATTGTAGCCGTTCTGGGTTCGTATTCCATTAACACCCATTCTCCATCAATATAGCCATTAAAACTCTTAATACCCGATAAATTATCGGAAATTTTAAAAGATACCCGGCTGGCAGCAGCTAAATTGGAACCGTCTGTAATATTTACAGGACTAATTCTAGGCGCAATAGTGTCTGCTCTTAGTGAAAATTTGTCTAGTGAGCGTGGGAAGGCTTTAATGTAACCATTAAAAAATTCGCCACCCTGCGAAGCACCTGCAGAATTTACCACAACTAATTTATCTTTAAAAGATAAATATTCAGGGGCAACTTTGATTTGTAATTCGAAGGCAGCGTGTATGGGAGTAAGTCGATTGTGTATTTGATGATAATCAGATAAAGCACTTCCAGACTTTGGAGTTTTTGAATAAATGAAATCCAAATCATCATACAATATTCCTTTAGGGAAATTTACGATAATTTCTTCATTTTCAAATTTGTTATCTTTCAGGTAGTTGAAGTATTTACCTCTAATAGCAGTCTTTTCCGGTATGCTATTGGAAACGGATTTGATGTTGAACTTAAGTGTAGATTCGTTGCCGCTATAGTCCCTAAGAATATATTGTACTTCGTGTACTTCCTGATCTTTTAACTCAATCATCCCATAATTAATCATGTTCTTATAGAAAGAAGTTTTTGCTCCCGGTAAAGCAAACCCTTTTTCAATAACTCTTCCCAGACTAAATTTTGCCGGATAATCTATATATGCATTTACAGAACGGGTATGATCGAAGTACAGTTGGTCAATCACGGTCTCGAATATATTTACACCATCCAATAAAATTCGTGTATTAAATAAGCCGTTTTTATTGGCATTTCCACTAAACATATCATAAGCACTTATACCAAACGCAAATCTGCTATTTACGGTTAACGGAGTAGCTTGTGTAAGTTTATAGTTTCCATTGTTTCCGGTTATTGGAATAAGTTGTTTCTTAGTCTTTTCACTAAAAGGATCGTCGTTTAAAGTATATAAATAAAGGCTGTTGATTACTGGTTTTATATTGTCTTCAACTTTTATCCCAAACAATAATGGATTAATTGTTTGTTCTGTTTTGGTATTTCTAATCTCGAAATGTAAATGTGGGCCTCCGGAACTACCGCTATTACCAGAATAAGCAATAATATCTCCTTTTTTAACAGGTATTTCTATAGGTGTTAAAGGGAAATCTACTGCAAAACTTTGTAATTTATATTGATGATTTTTTAAGAAAAGGGAAATCGTCGGATTGAATTTCTGTAAATGTGCATATACGCTTGTAGTACCGTTAGGATGGTCTACATAAAGGGCATAGCCAAATCCGCCAATTTGAACCCGTATTCTGGAAATATAACCATCGGCTACTGCATAAACAGGATATCCCTCTCTCTGATTAGTTTTGATGTCGAGCCCAGAGTGAAAGTGGTTTGTTCTTATCTCTCCAAAAGAACCGGACAGGTTAAGTTTAATATCTAATGGATGTAAATAATAGTTCTTCGGAATAGTATTAAAGTCCAGTTCCTGAGCAAATACAATATTTGTGAAAAACAAAGACGATATTAAAACAATGCGATACAGACTTTTTATTAGCAACATATTAATACTACTTAATTTCAAAATTCAAAAACTCCCGATCTTCAATGAAACCAACAAGTTTGTCTCCAATATTGATTTTACCAACACCGGGAGGAGTGCCGGTAAAAATCAAATCTCCTTTTTTTAGTGTAATGTATTGAGAAACAAAAGCAATAATTTCATCGAAGGAGAAAAGCATATTTTTTGTGTTGCCTTGTTGCTTTAATTCGCCATTAATAGATAAAGAGAAATTAAGATCCTGTAGATTTTTAAAATCAGAAATTGGAACGAAATCGCTTACAGGAGCAGAATTGTCAAAGCCTTTGGCAAGTTCCCAGGGTAAACCTTTAGATTTTAATTCAGTTTGTAAATCACGGGCTGTAAAATCGATTCCCAAACCAATCTCTTCGTAGTATTTACTTGCAAATTTTGGCGCAATATGTTTCCCCTCTTTAGCAATTTTTAAAACCAGTTCTATTTCGTAATGGATGTCAGAAGAAAATTCAGGATAGTAAAAAGGCCGGTTGTTTTTTGATACAGCTGTGTCGGGTTTTATAAATATAACGGGTTTGTCGGGGATAGGATTGTTTAGCTCTTTTGCATGTTCGCTATAATTTCTTCCTATTGCAATTACTTTCATTATTTTAGTTCATTAGTTAAAACAGTCGTTAGTCACTAATTATAAGATGCTAACGCTCAAAAAATAAAAAGCCTTACTATATTAACAGTAAGGCTTTACAAATATTTTAAATAAATCTTATAAAACCGATATTCTTTTAATAATAGATTCAGACCCTGTAACAATTCGAACAAAATAGAGGCCACTGTTTAATTTAGTGGTCAAATTAAATGTGTTTAATTGATCTCCTGCACTTACTTTTTGAGATAGTAAAGTAGCCACTTCATTGCCCAACACATCCAAAATTTTTATAGTTACTATATTCTCTTTTGCCAGTGTGTATGATAAATTAATCTGAGTGGAAACAGGATTAGGATAGATTTTTACATTATCTATCGGTTTCTGATTTTGAGCATCAAGAGAAATGTTATTTTTCGCGGTATTGTTAACCGGAAGTTTTGTCAGTGATGACGAAGCTTTTACAGCAGACATTTTTAACATAAAAGACTCAAAATCCTTATTAAGCACTTTAACATCAAATTTAGGTCTGTTAGGTCTGCTATCTTTTAAATAGAGTGTTTTAGTAGTGTCTTTTAGAATAGGACTAACAGCAATAGCACCTATATTTGCTACCTGTAGCACAGCAAATATAACGATACTCCAAAATGGTATTTGATAGTTGTTTTTCATATTCTTTATACAAAAATATAAATAATATGCCAAGAAAATAAAAACAATTATTGAACAATTATACTTTTTAACAATAATTAACGTTGTTGTGAGAATCCTACTGATCAGTAAATCTGTTATTGATTATTTGTAAAGTTAATTTACATTTGCATCTTTTAAAGATTAATTGTGTCTAAACATCAAGATTTAAACAGGTTAACCGCCGCCGGAGTACTCATTAGCTTAGGTATAGTATATGGAGATATTGGTACTTCTCCTCTTTATACATTTAAGGCAATTATCGGAGAAAGACTAATTTCCGAAGGCCTTATTTTAGGTGGTGTAAGTTGCGTTTTCTGGACGTTAACTTTGCAAACGACTATCAAATATTTGTTAATAACATTAAGGGCTGACAATAAAGGTGAAGGTGGGATTTTTTCGTTGTATTCTTTAGTTAGAAGAAAAGCAAAATGGTTGGTTATACCGGCCATTATTGGTGGATGCGCCCTTCTGGCTGATGGAATTATTGCACCGCCTATTACTATATCAGCAGCTGTAGAAGGGCTTGAAATTTATTACCCGGATCTACAGACGCTACCTATAGTCCTTATGCTTATTACGCTTCTTTTTATTATTCAGCAGTTCGGAACCTCCACTGTAGGAAAGGCATTTGGACCTATTATGTTTGCGTGGTTCACTATGATGGGAGCGATAGGTCTTCTTCAGGTGGTACAGAATCCATCTATAATTAAAGCCCTAAATCCTTATTATGCTTACCATTTGCTAACAAACAATCCGTCTGTATTGACTCTTTTGGCGGCAGTATTTCTTTGTACTACCGGGGCAGAAGCTTTATATTCAGATTTGGGACATTGCGGACGACGAAATATCCGAATCAGTTGGATTTATGTTAAAATTTGTCTCGTACTTAATTATTTAGGTCAGGGAGTTTATCTGACAGGTTTAGAAAATACGCTGTTGGATGGTAGGAATCCGTTCTTTAGAATGATGCCGGAATCTTTTTTGGTGATTGGTATATCTCTTGCCACAGTAGCTGCGATTATTGCCAGTCAGGCTGTTATTTCGGGTTCATATACGATGATTTCCGAAGCAGTAAGATTAAATCTGTGGCCAAAAGTCAAAATAAATTATCCTACTAACCAAAAAGGTCAATTATATGTTCCAAGCATAAATTGGTTATTGTGGGTAGGCTGTATTCTGGTTGTTTTATATTTTAAAAGATCAGAGAATATGGAGGCAGCCTATGGTTTATCTATCACCCTTGCTATGATGATGACCACAATTCTCATTTGTGTTTATATGGCGAAGAAAAAAATTCCAATATATCTTATTGTCATATTTGCAGTTATTTATGGACTGTTAGAAGGCGTATTCTTTTTAGGTAATCTAACCAAATTTCTTCATGGCGGTTGGTTTACTATCATGATAGGCCTAATTATGTTTTCCATAATGTGGACCTGGTATACGTCAAGAAAGATAAAGAACAGGTATTTACGTTTCGACGATATTAAAAAATATTATGATGTCATCAGAGATCTTAGTGATGACGAAACAGTACCGAAATATGCTTCACAATTGGTTTATCTAACCAGTGCTAACTTCACTAACGAGATAGAAATAAAGGTAATCTATTCTATCTTACAAAAGAAGCCGAAAAGAGCTGATGTATACTGGTTAGTCCATGTCGATGTTGTAGACGAGCCACATACAACGGAATATAAGATAACACATTTAATAAAGGGTAAATTAATTCGAATAGATTTCAAACTGGGTTTCAGGGTAAATCAAAGAATTAGTTTATTGTTCAGAAAAGTGGTAGAAGATCTTGTTGAGACGGGTGAAGTTAATATAAAAAGCAGACATCCTTCACTACAAAAATATGATATTACAGGAGACTTTAAATTTGTGGTATTGGAGAAAATTCTTTCCAGAGCAAATAATTTATCCTTTCTGGACCGTATTATTATGGACTATTATTTCTATCTCAAAAAAATCAGCTTATCGGAAGAGAAAGGTTTTGGTTTAGATCTAAGTTTTGTTACTCTTGAAAAAGTACCGCTCGTAGTAGAAGAAAACATAGACGGCGAAGAACTTACGAGAATAGACTAAAATAAAAAATCGTTTTGACGGTGCTTGTTTAACAGACCTTCGTTTTCTAAAGAAACTTACAATTAAAACACCAAAGAAACACATATTGTTATGTGCGTTTCTTTGGTGTTTTTATAATAAACTACTAATTCGATAGATTTTATTTGCAATTCTAAAATCATCTTCTTATTATTGTCGAGTGATTTAGTAGATTATGTTCTGCGAATTAATCTGCAGAAGTTTAAAAGAGAAAAAATGCTTATAGAAGATCAAGAACAAGTAATTGCCTCAGAGATTGAGAATGAAAAAAATCAGTACGAACAATCAAAAAAGAAGTGGAAGAAAGTAGCAACCTGGTGCTTGGTAATATTAGCTGTACTTTTTTTAGGGTTATATGCCTATCATAATTTTACTTATCCGGAAGTGGAATCTTACTTCAAGAACCAGTTTAACGAGCAATTCTTGTTTATGCTTGCTGTTGGTTTTTTTGCTCAGATGGTAGATGGAGCATTGGGAATGGGATATGGTGTAATCTCTACAACGATGTTATTATCAGGTGGCTTTAGTCCGGCTGTTATATCGGGTAGTATCCATACAGCAGAAATGTTTTCCAGCGGGGCTTCAGGGTTTAGTCATTACAAATTCGGAAATGTAAATAAAAAACTGTTTAAGACGCTTCTGATCCCAGGCGTTATTGGAGCTATTTTGGGAGCACTTTTGTTAGGTTATGTAGACGAAGCTTATGCAGGTTACATACGTCCGGTCATTTCGGTATATACCTTTATTTTAGGTGTAAGAATATTATCGCAAGCATTTAAAAAGAAAAATACAAAACCTAAAAAGGTTAAAAGAGCAGGTTGGTTAGCTGGTGCAGGTGGTTTCCTTGATTCTTTTGGAGGAGGCGGATGGGGACCGCTTGTTACCAGTACGCTAATATCTAAGGGGAGAAGTCCAAAATATGTAATAGGTTCTGTAAGCTTAACAGAATTCTTTGTTACTATGTCCAGTGCACTTACTTTTTTTGTGATTTTAGGTACAAGTCATCTGGAATCTATAATAGGATTGATATTAGGTGGACTGTTAGCTGCTCCCCTGGCGGCAAAATTAGTAGGCAAATTACCTTTGAAAAAGATGCTTATAGGTGTGGGTGTAATTGTGCTGCTTTCTAGCTTAAGAACAATTTTAAAATCTGTAGGTGTATTTTAAATCAAATGAAAAAAGGAGGAAACTAACATGCGTTGCTGAAATATATACGATAAATAACAAAAAAGGGAAACACATATAGCATTTCCCTCAAATCTTTTAATTAACCAAACAGGAAATCAATTGGCGTTGCTCCTGTTTAATTACTAAAAATTAAGAAATATAAAAGTATGCAAAATTTTGCAAAAGCAAAATGGTATTCTTCCATTTTGACTTTTAGAAAGCAATTTAAACTTTTGCTTTTTATCATTTTACTGCTCCGGACAGTAAATTCATTCGCACAAGTAAAAACCCAACCCTTAATTAATGCCACTCTTAGTGGTAAAGTAATTGATGCACAAACAAAAGAACCATTACCCGGAGCGCTTGTACAGTTAGAAGGTGTAACTCATAGTGTACAGACAGATTTCGAGGGTAAATTCAACTTTGTTACAGGGCAGAAATTACCAGTTACCATTATTGTAAGCTATTTAGGTTATGAAAAGCTGAGCATAGTTGCTACAAGTACTCCAATTACAGTTGAACTAAAAGAAAACAGAAGACAGTTGAACGATGTGGTTGTGGTAGGTTATGCCACTCAACAGCGACGAGATTTAATTGGTTCAGTAAATAAAATAGACCCGGGAGAGACAAAGACTATAGCCGAAGCAAGTTTTGATTCACAATTGCAGGGAAAAGCCGCTGGTGTACAAATTAATAACAATACAGGTGTTCCTGGCTCAGATGTTTTTATAAGAGTACGAGGAGCAACATCAATTAACGCAACAAATGACCCTTTATATGTCATAGATGGTGTATTTGTTAACAATGCCAGTTTACAAAATATAGCACAAGACAGGCAAACTTCTCCGCTTGCTGATATTAATCCGTCAGATATAGAGAGTATAGAAATATTAAAGGATGCTACCGCAATAGGAATCTATGGGTCAAGAGGAGCAAATGGTGTGGTTATCGTAACTACAAAAAGAGGGAATTACGGGCAAAAATCTAAAATTGATTTTAATGCATCAGAAGGTTTTGGCTGGGCTCCTTCAGACAGGGTATGGAAAACTACTACAGGGCCTGAGCATGCGATGTTAATTAATGAATACCGTAGAAATATTAATGGTGTAGAGCCTTTCAGACCAAAAGATGTTATTATTAGTGGAGTTCCGGGAAGAGGCTTACCAGAAGAACAACCAACTTATGACAGAATGGCCTATCTGAACAGAACAGCTGCATTAAAGAATTATGACCTGTCTATACGTGGAGGTTCGGATAAAACCAGATACTACATTGGTGCAGGTTTTACAGACCAGGAATCTATATGGAAACCTATGGCTTTTGAGCGGGTAAGCTTTAAAGTAAATCTGGATCAAAAACTTAATGAAAAAATATCCATTGGAACAAGCAATACTTTAACAAAAAGCTATAGAGACCAGGCAAGGCCGGCAAATGGCGGAAATGGAACTTTATTGCAGGCATCATTAAATATACCTACCTATCTCCCTATTTTTGACGATCAGGGGAATCCGTTAAAGTGGGTTAACTTTGATAATATAGATGTACTCACCAATACAGTAAATCTATGGTCTAACAGTTATCATTACGTAGGAAATGTATATTTTGACTATAATATCACACCTAAGCTGAAATTCAGATCGACGTTCGGGGTGGATTACAACAATTACGAAGAAAACGAATATTGGGATACCCGAACCATATTAGGTGCCAGTGGAGGAAGGGGTACTCAAAGTATAACCCAATCTTCAACTGCAGTAAATGAACAGACCCTGGCTTATAATGATAAAATTGGAGATCATTCGTTTGGAGTATTGATAGGAAATACCTTGCAGGGGGCAGAAATAAAAAACGTTTCGGCAACCGGAACCAATTTCCCAAATAATTCATACACCCAGATTTCTTCAGCGGCAGTACAAACCGCATCTCAATATAAAACCAATAATACATTAGCCTCTTTTTTCTCAAGAGCAAACTATAATTACAGAAATAAATACTATGCTGAGTTTATTGTAAGAGCGGATGGTTCTTCAAAATTCGGAGAAAATAACCGATGGGGGTATTTCCCATCCATAGGTGGGGCATGGAGAGTAAATGAAGAGAATTTTCTGAAAGATGTATCTTATTTAAGCAACCTTAAATTAAGAGTAAGTTATGGTATAACAGGAAACCAGGGAGGAATAGACGATTTTGCTTCACGAGGTCTGTGGACAGGTGGATATAACTATGCTGATGCTGTTGGTGGTGCCGAACTGCCAGGAACCGCTCCTTTACAATTGGCAAATCCAGATTTAAAATGGGAAAGTACAGCTCAGTTAAGTACAGGTATAGATATTGGATTGCTTAATGACAAAGTAAATATTGAATTCAACTATTACAGAAAATATACTACAGATGCATTGCTGGAAGTTGCAGTTCCTGCATCTACAGGTTTTTCATCTTATATCACCAATTACGGTGAAATAAGCAATAACGGATTTGAGTTTGCCATTAATTCTACCAATTTAAGAACACGTGGATTTACCTGGAAAACGGATTTTAATATTGCGCAAAATAAAAATAAAATAGAGAAAATACCCGCAGATATACCTTTTGCTGGCCGTGATCTGATTCGTTTACAGGAAGGAAAAGAACTTTATTCTTATTGGTTATATAAGCAAACAGGTGTAGACCGCCAAACCGGTGATTTGATAATTGATGATTATAATAACGATGGTAAAATTACAGCGGATGACAGACAGATATTGGGGAGTACGTGGCCAAAATTGTTTGGTGGATTAAGTAATAACTTTACCTATAAATCATTCGATTTAGGAATATTCTTCACTTATTCTTATGGAAACCATATATGGAACCATAACAGGATGCTTGGCGAAACGGGGGGGACTTTAGATGCGAATCGTGTTTTATTAGCGAGTCAATTAGATAGATGGACAACACCAGGGCAGACTACAAATACACCAAGATTAACTACCGAAAACTATTCCAGACAAGAGGTTAGCCGGTTTTTCGAGGATGCTTCCTATATCAGATTACGTTCGTTGACTTTTGGATATACTTTGCCTAAATCTTTAACTTCTAAAGCAAAGATTGACAGGCTAAGAGTCTATGTAACAGGTAATAATTTATTGCTGTTTACTAAATATACAGGATCTGATCCTGAATCAAATTTAGGTACCAATAATATTCAAGGTTACGATTATGGAACTCCGCCACAACCGAGAACCCTGCAGTTTGGTTTAAATGTCTCACTCTAAATTACAGAAATAGATATGAAAAAAATTAAATATATAATGTATGTGATAATAGCTGTTTCATTATCATCATGCGAAAAATTCCTTACCGTAGATCCGGTTAATGCAGTATCAGATTTAACACCTATATACGATAAAGGATCAAGTGAAACAGCGTTAAGAGGAGTATACAGGCAATTGGGTGCTGCTGGTTATTATGGAGAAACATATGTGACATTGGGGTACTTTCCTAGTGGAGATATTACCAATTTGACAACTGGAGGTGGTGCAAATCTTGTTAATGTAAATTACAGAACAGATGAAGTACTATTTAATACTGCGTGGACAGCAATATATGATGTAATAAACAGGGCAAACCATGTTATTGCAAAAGTTCCCGCAGTTCAGGATCCTTTATTAACACAGGCATTAAAAGATAAATATGTTGGCGAAGCCAAATTCATAAGGGCATTGGCTTATTTTGATTTAGCCAGAGCGTGGGGTGGAGTGCAATTGTTTCTCGAGCCTACAACATCTATAGAAGACAGGCCACAGATAAAAAGATCATCATTAGATGATACCTATAATCAGGTTTTAAATGATCTAATAGATGCAGAGAATTTATTCCCCGATGAAGTAATCCGAATAAGAGCACCAAAAAGAACTGTTTGGGCACTGAGGGCAAGATTGCATCTGTATAGAGGACAATGGGAACAGGCAGAAGAATATGCGACTAAATTGATAGAAAAAACAGCTGATTATACGCTGTTAAGACCTTATAGCGCCTGGTTTGCAAATAATGTTGTGGGGACCCGAGAATCAATCTTTGAGTTAGAGTTTAGTGCTTTAAACCCAAGTGCGATAAGATCGCAAATGCAACATCCGACAAACGGAGGTACCTACAGATATGCTCCTAATGACAGATTCGTTCAATTGTTAAACGATCCAAATATTGGGGGCGGAAGAAGTGCCTTGATAAAAAGTGTTACACAAAGCGGTACTACAATATGGTTTGGAAATCTTTATTACAGATTGCCGGCAACAGATCCAGCGTATATTTTCAGAATAGCAGAAATGTATCTGATAAGGGCAGAAGCAAGAGCCCAACGGGACAATTTATCTGTGTTAGATGGAGCATTGGCAGACTTAAATGAGGTAAGGGACAGAGCAGGTTTGTTGCCTTCTGCCGCAGTGACCAAACCAGATGTTTTGTTGGCAATAGAAGAAGAAAGACGCTACGAATTTGCTTTTGAGGCGCATCGTTGGTTTGATTTGGCCCGGACAGGAAGAGCAAAGGCAGTTTTGGAAGCATTAGATCCAAATACCGTTGTATCAGACCATGAATATGTTTTTCCTATTCCTGTTGCGCAATTACAGTTAGATCCTAATCTGGAAAAGGATCAGAATAAAGGCTATTAAAACATTTTATTTAACAAGATATGAGTTTATTCAATGTTTCTTCCGGCTATACTTCTACATGGAAGAATTCCGAAAAATTGGTTATAAAATTTCTTTTTATCTACTTTATAATACTTTCAGTTCCATTGGACTGGAAGTATTATATATCACTTTTTTCAATAGATTGGACAGGTCTTAATTTTTATGATCTATTCACTCTATCCAAATATGTTCCGGTATTCTTTGGTTTAGATGGATATGCCAGTTTGATTATACCTGTTTTCTTAGCTGCTATCGGAGCAATAATATGGCAAAGAAGCAAAGAACCAGATTATGATAGTTTATATTACTGGTTACGTGTAATAGTGAGATACAGATTGGCAATAGGGATAATAGCTTACGGCTTTATCAAACTTTTTCCATTACAAATGCCCTATCCATCTTTAAGTAACCTTCATACCAATTACGGAGATTTTTATGCATGGAAAATATACTTCCATACTGTGGGAATTGCACAATGGTACGAGTCTTTTTTAGGATTTGTTGAGATTTTGGCCGGAGTGCTTCTATTATTCAGACGAACAGTAACTTTTGGTTCAGGTATTATTATTGGTTTTACAGGGAACGTATTTGCTGCAAATCTGGCTTATGATGCCGGTGAACAGGTTTATAGTTTATACCTGGTTATTCTGGCAGCTTTCTTATTTGCATATGATGCCCCACGGCTATATAGCTTGCTTATCCGCGAGCGTTATACTATAGCTAATAAATTTCAACCAACCTTTAATTCAAAAAACATAAAAAATATACGGATTGCATTAAAGGCTTTTATTGCTGTTTTTTTATTGGTTTTGGGTGCAACAACCTATGCTAATTACACAAAAGAACCCTACAAACTACCTAAAACCACAGGCTTAAGCGGAAGTTATGGTTATTATAACGTACGTGAATTCAAATTAAATAATCAGCTTATTCCTTATTCAAGAACAGATTCTAACAGATGGCAAAATGTGGTATTTGAAAAATGGGCTACCATAAGTATCAAGATAGCAAAACCGATTACACTGGACAGATCAACTGCAGAGGGATACTATAGTAACGATATTGACAGAAATTATGAATCTGCAGGAGTAGGTGGCAGGCGTTATTTCTCTTATGATGCAGATACTGTTAAAAAGAAACTTTATCTGGTAAACAAGAATAAAAACCACTCCGAAGAAAAGTTTGAGCTTAATTATCAATTCCTTAACGATTCTACTATTGTATTAAGCGGCGTTAACGAGAAGAAAGATTCTGTTCATGCTGTTCTGGACAAAGTCAACAGGAAATATATGTTGTACGAAGGACGCAGAAAACCGGTAAGATTATAATATTCAATTGCAGATATGTTTTTACTTAAATTATGGATACTTCAACAGACATCGAAAACAATAAAAATATTGAAGGGAATTCATCCTCAGAAACATCAGGAAAGCTGACTAACAAAAAATGGACAGCTTATGAAAAATATTTTTTTAGAGTATTTTTTATATTCTTTTTCCTGATAATTATACCAACAGATATCTCTTATTACAAAAGTTGGTTTACAACAGATTGGTCAAACCTGCATATAAGAGATATCGGCAGATTAAGCGGTACCTCTTTTAATCCAATAAAAGTAGGTTCCATTCATAATGGCGCAGCAGATAAAGGCTCGTTAGCAGATTCGCCCGCTTCATTTCTAAGTATCAGATCAGAAAACGCCCCTTTTGGGTTGGCAAGCTACGCTAATTTATTCCTTGCATTGGGTATTGGTATAGTTGGAGCTTTTATATGGGGATTCTTTGATAAGAAACGAGATGATTATACCGTTCTCTATTATTTTCTCCTTACCGCTGTTAGCTATGCGTTATTAATCAAGTTACAGGGACTCACTTTCTCAAAAGTATTTCCTACACAAATGCCAGAGTTGGCACTAACACAGCTTAATACACCATTTGGCGATTTTACCGCTCAGAAACTATATTGGGTACAGTTCAGTTTTGTCCATGCGTACGAAGTTTTTGCAGGACTGGCAGAATTGGCAATCATGTTATTCTTACTATTCAGACCGACAAGAGCAATCGGAGCGGCTTTGTCCGTTGCCATGATTGGTAATATAACACTTGCCAACCATGCTTATGATGGTGGAATACACCTTGCAGCGGCTTTTTTTACTTATGGAGCAGCATTTGTGTTAGTCCCGTACCTGAAAAATATTTGGAGGCTCCTTGTAAAGGAAAAAGATACAAACCCGGCAATTTATCATTATCCGTTTAAGAAAAAGGGAGAAAAATATTTTAGAATTGCATTTAAAAGCTTCGTTTTCTTGTTTTTTTTCGTGTTGAGTGCTTACTTGCATTGGGATAATTATAAGCATGATTCATATAAAGTACCGTCTAATCCAGGTTTGGCCAATGCCAGAGGTCTGTATGACGTAACAGAGTTTAAATTGAATGGCGAGAGCTTACCTTATTCCCCGCTTGACTCTGTAAGATGGCAGGATGTAACTTTAGAAAAGTGGTCGACATTATCCTACACAGTTAACCAAACATTCGTAATACATGGCGAGGCAGGAAGGGGGAAACAATTTAAAGATATAGACAGAACTTACGAGTCTGCCGGAACAGGCGGGGGGAGACGTCATTATTACTATGAAATTGACTCTGTAGCACAGACCCTGAGTTTTAAAAGCAAGAATAAGGTTTATAAAGATGAAGATTTTACACTTCATTATGAAAGACCTTCATCAGAACGGATAATTCTTAGTGGAATAAATCAGTATAAAGACTCCATATATGTGGTTTTAGACAGAAAAGATAAAGAATATCCGCTTTATAGCAAAAGAACAGATAATGAAATAACCGTATTACCCTAGTTATGGAAGAAAGACAGCATGTTAGTGAAGAAGGCCATTATGTACCAACATATGAATGGGCACCAGTCAATTTATTTGTATTCAGGGTATCTTTTGTGTTTTTCTCACTGTTTTCAATACCATTAGATTGGGGCTTTTATAAATTTCTGTTTCTGATAGATTATCCTAATTTAACTTATCGGGAATTAACAGAAATTGTAGCTTTTTATAATCCCCAATTTCTAAATCATTTTTCAGAAAGCGGGTTTTTCGGTATACACAGCTATGGAAATATTCCTTTTATACTATTAATTGCTGTTATGGTGGCTTTAATATGGGGGAAATTTGATAAAAGGAAAGAATATAACAATTTATATTATTGGGTAAGGGTTCTGGCAAGATACCGGGTAGCATATGCAGGAATAGCATGGGGATATAAGAAATTGTTTATCATGCAAATGCCGGTACAGGCTATTGGTTTATGGAATACAGAATTTATAGATTTCTTTGCTAAAAGGTTGTACTGGGAGGCTATCAGCGTAGCGCCTGTATATGAAGTTTTTCTTGGGTTTGCAGAATTTATAGGTGGTTTTTTGTTGCTATTCAGACGAACTACCGGGGTTGGAGCAGCAATTACACTGGTAGTTTTTGGTAATATTGCTATTTCAAACCATGCTTACGATATTGGAGAGCAGGTACCCAGCGCTTGTATGGCAATGCTTTCTTTTTTTATTTTATGGTATGATTTACCCGGCATCTGGAATCTTATCGTAAATCAAAAAAATACATTAATAAAACATTACTATCCTGTATTTAAAATAACGTGGCAGTGCTATTTACGGTGGACAATTAAATATTCAGCTAACTTTGTTTTTGTATTGCTGTTTTTCATATTGGAAGTTTATGCATATACACATAACGATTTTTATAAAATACCAAATACTCCCGGTCTGAAAGATGCTGCGGGCTATTACAATGTAACCGAATTCAGGTTAAATAATAGAATTATTCCTTATTCTCCCCAGGATTCTATAAGATGGCATGATGTTACTTTTGAAGATTGGTCTTCCATAAGTTTTAAACTGGAAAACCGAACGCAGAATATAGGAATGTTTGCCGCTAAAAGTTATCCGAGAAGATGGGAGGTTTATGATAATAAATGGCATTTCAATTGGAAGGGAGATATCCGAAGATATCCTGAAGAGAAGCATGTATATAATCCCGAAACAAGAGACATAAATATCAATTGGGAATTGGCGGGAATAGGAGGAAGGTTTTGGTATTATTATAAAGCAGATACAGTAAACAATATACTTTATCTGCAGAATAAGAATAAATCAGACAGAGATCAGAAACAGGTTTTACACTATCAAAGACCAAATAAAGACCGTATAATTTTAAAAGGAATTAACGAATTTAAAGACTCTATATACGTAGTTCTTGATAGAGATAACAAGAAATATCCGTTAACGGCAGGAAGAAATAGTCACGTAAAGGAATTTTAATATGTCAATGAAAGCATACGAGGCAATAGTAGTAGGTTCGGGGCCAAATGGTTTAGCTGCGGCAATCACGTTACAGCAGGCCGGGGTTTCTGTATTGTTGCTGGAAGGTAAAGATGTTATAGGGGGAGGAATGCGGACAAAGGAACTTACCCTACCAGGTTTCAAGCATGATGTTTGTTCGGCGATTCATCCCATGATCATGGGCTCCCCCTTCTTTTCCTCTTTAGATTTGTCTAAATGCGGGCTGGAATTTATTCATGCTCCATTAGCTGCTGCTCATCCGTTTGATGACGGACCAGCAGCATTTTTATCGACTTCTATAGAAGAAACGGCAAATGCACTAGGGACAGACAGAACAGTTTATGAAGATCTGATAAGACCTTTATATGAAAATCTGGATGATTTGCTGAAAGATGTACTGGGACCATTAAGTTTTCCTTCTCATCCTTTTCTTTTAGCCAGATTTGGATTTAATGCGATCAGATCGGCTGATTCGGTAGCTAAAAAGTTCAAAACTAAAGAAGCGAAGGGTTTGTGGGGCGGTATGTCAGCACATTCCATACAGCCGCTTAGTAACTGGGCATCTGCAGCAATTGGTTTGGTACTTTCTGCTGTAGGGCATAAATATGGCTGGCCAATTCCTAAAGGAGGTTCTCAATCTATTGCCGACGCTTTAGCTGCTTATTTTGTAGCTTTAGGAGGCGAAA
>NZ_JBEBVH010000015.1:0-29065 GCF_040392825.1 Pseudopedobacter sp. | reverse complement strand
TTTTACAGGCCTTTTTATAAAGAGACAATAGTACTTGAGTAAAGTACTATTGCCTCTGCTTATTTTTTTATTTTAATTTACAAGTTTTCTCTTGTTCATTAAAATCTACTAGTTAGTGCTCTTAAATAAATCTGGGTAGTCAGAAATAATTCCATCAACCCGCAATGCTTTCAATTTTTTAATATCATCCACGGTATTTACCGTCCATGGAATAACCTTGATATTCCTGTCGCGGCAAGCTTTTACCAGTTCCTCTGTTACCAGATGGTATTCGGGACTAAAAACATCCGGTTTAAAACCTAAATCTTTAATATGCTCATCAATATTCTTAGTGTTTGATTTAAATACCAGATAAGATATTTTGACTTCCGGATAACCGGCTTTCACCAATTTTAAAGACCTGGTATCAAATGATTGTATCGTGGTTCTTTTCTCTATCTTTTTATCGTAAACCACTTTCATTGCCAATGCTACAAACTCAGGTACCGGCGGGTGTCCTTTGTCTTTATACTCAGGACTTGTCTTAATCTCCATATTATAATGGTTCACATGTTTTTTCTTACGAGCATACGTTTCGGCCGAATCTATAAGTTCTGAAAGTAAGGGTTTATAGGCTGGCATTTTTTGTTGACGTGGAAAATCAGGATGGGATTTCATGCCTACATCATATTTCCGAATACTATCGTAAGGCATATCTACAATTAAACGGGACCGTCCATCTTTATCCGTCATTTCTTTGCCTTCCGGTGTTAAACAAAACTTATAGCCAAAATAAGAATCATGCGAAACCACCACCTGTTTATCTTTGGAAACCTGTAAGTCCATTTCTAAAGTGGTTATGCCCAAATCAATAGCTTTATACATAGCCGGAATGGTATTTTCCGGCATCAATCCTCTGGCTCCACGGTGTCCTTGTTCATCAAATGAAGATTTATCTTTTTCATTTGACAAATTCCCTTTGAAAGCACAGGTTACCGATAGGATAGCTATCGATAACCCTGCTAACTTAAAAGTCTTCTTAAGTTTCATTTACTATTTATAAAATTTTGTATTTACTGTTTCGGTACTCAACTGGACAGATGCCATATAAATACCTGACTTTAGGGTAACAGGAATTTTAACCTCGTTATCCCCTTGCTTCACCTCAAGTCTCTGTACAATCACTTTTCTGCCTGAAATATCTGTCAATATCAATTGGACTTTTTCCTTTGTAGTACTATAAATATTAACCTGTATAAAATTATCTCCCGCATAAACAGATAGCATAGACTTATCAATTTCTGTCGTTACATAAATTACTCCTGAGGTTGATTTTTTCCCATTAAAATCAACCTGCTCTAATTTATAATAATTGACACCCTGCGGCAGGTTGGTATCTATAAAACTATAATTGTTTCCCGTAGATGAATCTCCGCTTCCCTGTAATGTACCAATATTCACAAACTCTTTTCCATCCGCAGAACGCAGAATATTAAAATGGCTGTTATCTTTTTCTGAGGCCGTTGCCCAGTTAAGCCTTACATAATTACTGTACAATTTACCGGTGAACGAAATCAATGTTACAGGTAAAACACCTTGATATTCGTAAGCTCCCATATCTACTTCAATATCATTATAGATACGAGCAGCACCCGCCAAATCTTTAGAATAACCACTAATTGCGCTCTTTTCTCCTTTATTAATTACCGGAGATGTGCTTTGCAAAGTATAATCTCCTGTAGTAAATGGTGCTGTACTGCTTGCAGGAGAATTGTTAAACTTAGGGTCAATATTAAGGTTTCCTGTGCCATTGGCATAATCTGCTTCGTTGGCATTAGCTCCCGTATACTGCACATTGCTATAAGTAACAGTAGCAGTAGATCCGGCAGTAGCACTATTACCGATACCATGATTATTATCGTAAATTATACAATTGGTTATTATCGGGTTGGTTATTTTAGTACCAGAACTCCCTGTATTCCACATAGCCCCGCCATTATTTTTAGCATAATTACCCGCTAAGGTACAATTAATGAAAGCGGGGGTACACCCATTACCATTAGTATTAATATTATATACACCACCAGCTGCATTATCAGCCTTATTGCCTGAGAAAAGGCAATTAACAAACTTAGCGGTAACGGTATTTCTATTATACAGACCACCGCCACTGGCTGTTACCGTATTACCGATAAAAGTACAATTGGTAACAATAGGGTTAGTGTTATCATTTGCCATCCCGCCTCCACCAGTAGTGGCAGTTGAGTGATTACTAGCAAACGCACAGTCCGTAATAGTAATAGTAGTTAGCTTATCTGCATCCGTATAGGTTGCTAAACCACCTCCGTAACCACCGGCTATGTTTCTATCAAATGTACAATTGGTTATAGTGGCATTAGATGAGGTAGAAACAATCAGCCCTCCGCCATTACCACTGGCTGTATTGCCATAAAACTTACAGTTGGTAATGGTAACCGTATTGTAGTTGTTGTATATAGCTCCTCCTGTACCACTAGTTGCAGAGTTTGATTTAAAAACACAGTTGGCAACATTAACAGAAGCATAGGTATTAAACATACCACCACCAGCATTAGCACTACCACCTGTAACAGTAAAACCGTCATAAACAACGTTAGTAATAAGAGCTCCGGAAGTACCTTGATTATATATCACCCTATTTCCATTGCCGACAAAAGTAGTACTATCAGCAGCATTAGTACCAAATACCCTTTGAGCTAAAGAAGTTTCTGTACCGGCAAAACCACCATACAGCTTTATTCCGCTTTTAGCACCGGTAAGGTTAATAAGAGGTTGGCCACTTGCAGCCGTATAGGTTCCTTTCAGCACAAAAATCACATCTCCATTAGTGGCTACTGTAATGGCATCGGCAAGGGTTTTAGCATTATCCCAGTCTGCTCCACTCTGGGTTCCATTGCCATTGGGGCTCACAAAATATGTAGCTGCCTTTAATGAACTTATCGCAAAGCATAACAACAAAAAAAGTACTCTTTTTTTCATAATTTGTTAATTAAATTGTTTATCGTTTTTTTATTTATTTGGTCACGTTATAAAACATCCAAGAGAGTTTCACTGTAGCTTTTGGATCATCTTGTCAAAACCTAAATTACTAGGGTGTGTGCCATCTAGAATGGCATCATGGTCGTCACCCAAAAAATTATCGGCAGTAATAAGCATATTTATGAATTACTGATTGTATTTATTTTATTTTTTCAGAGATTTCTGCTTCTATTAAAACCGGAAAATGATCTGACGGATATATCCCTTTATATGAATCTGTTATAATCCGATAACTTTTCACCTTCACTTCCGGTTTTATGGACACATAAATATGGTCTATCCGACTAGATCCTTTTTGATCTGGATTATAATCATTGTATGTAGGAGTATTACTGTTTCTGATATTTCTTGCAATCTGGTAGCTATCTTTTACCACACCAGATTCACTCAAAATCTTATAATTATGATGGTATTGATTGGTATTAAAATCGCCCATAGTCAAAACAGGGTATCCATCAGCTATCTCCTTTATCTTAGCCAATAATAACTTTGGGCTTTCTCTCCGGGCAATATCTCCTAAATGATCAAAGTGATTATTAAATATGTAAAACTCTTTCTGACTTTGTTTATCCTTAAATTTTGCCCAGGTACAAATTCTTGGAGAATAGGCATCCCAACCTTTTTTACCAGGTACATCAGGTGTCTCGGAATACCAGAATGTACCCCAATCCAATACATCAAATTTTTCCTTTTTATAGAATATTGGCGTGTGGTGCCTTCTTAAAACCACAGTGGCGGTATCACCCAGAATATTAATTCCCAGATAGGCATAATCAGGTATCTGTGGCATTAAATCATTCAATTGCGACAGGTAAGGTTCCTGTGCACCAACAATATCAAACTGATATTTATTAAATACTGCTACAACACCTGGCAATCTCTTTTCCCATGTATTTATTTTATCTCTTTGATTATCGTACTGGATATTAAAGCTGGCTATTTTAAAAACAGGGTCTCCTTTGGGGTTGCCTGCAAAAAGATTTGTAATAGGTAGAAAGCAAGTAATAATTAAAATAGATATTCGTCTCATTATTTAAACAGGTTGTTAGTCTTTTTATAAAGAGACAACACAAGCTGTTTAAAGTACTATAAGCAGAATAAAAATGTGTGAATTTTGGATAAAAACAAACGCAGACGCTTATTGGCTGAGGTTAACTGGTTTTTTACTGTTTGTTCAGAGCTATTCAAATGTGCAGAAATTTCGGCAATAGACATATCTTTCTCTTTTCGTAATCGCCACACTAAACGCATTTTCTCAGGTAAACGTTCAATTTCTCCATTGATTAATTCTGGCAATCCAGTTACATCCACTTTACTTTCAAGTTCATTATCAGTATCTGAGAAACCCTGACTATATGCATGTTGATTCCTCTCTTTTCGGGCCGTCTGTAATAAATGATTTAATATGTGATTGCGTAATGATGTAAATAACCAGGCTTTAAATGAAGTATTAATAGTAATAGATGCTCTTTTACGCCATAAGGTTGCAAAAAATTCTTGAAAAACGTCATCGACATCCTCTTTATTTTTAAGCTTTTTATAAATCGTATAATAAACAGCCTCTGAATATCTGGCATACAACATTTCAAAAGCAGAAGTCGATCCCCCGCTTACTTCACTCATTAACAATATATCATCAGAATTATCTTGCATATACCAGAGTCTACTTATTTTAGTAGATAAAAGAATCTAACCGAGTAATTTAAAAGATTGACACACATCCAATTTCTTCGGAAAAATATCAGTCTAATATTAAAAAATGATTAATTCTAGTTTATAATTCGGATTTACAAAATAAAAAGAAACCCTAAAGCAAGTATATAAAAAATAAATAGAAATAAAAAGAAACACTTTTTATTCTTACAAATTTGAATTTAATTTAATACCTTAAATTAAAACGTTTTAAAATCAGACTCCAAAGCCATATTGGCCCTATAACTACATTCTTCCAAAACTGTGTCAGAGGCAACTTATTTTTCTCCTGCTGATTTCCCAAAGTAAGGAAGAATAAAGAAACCACAAAGATAATAGCACTAATTTGCCAGAGTTTGATTCCACCACCCTGTTCCACATATTCAAGCTGGACAATAAAAAAGTATAGCGCTCCAAAACTAAACAGCATCAAATAGGAAAGCAGGGGAGATTGTTTCAGATAATAATAAATGGCTATAGCCAAAGCAACAGAAAACCAGTTTATAAACATGTTATACTTTCCCAGAAATGCCAGGTAGGGAAACGGTACAGCAGTAATTAAACCCATCAAACTAAAAATAAGCAATGGAATAAATACAATCTGTATTATTAAATTGCTTCTGTTCTGACTAAAAACCTCATAGTCCGCAAATAATTTATCTGTATTTCTTATTTCTTCTTTTTCAGATTTCATATTATACATAATAAGATAAGCGATAATGTATTACATCATCGCTTATCTATTTTAAAATAAATATAACAATTAGTTATTTCGCGTAAGCCACAGATCTCGTTTCTCTGATTACGGTAACCTTTATCTGACCCGGATAAGTCATTTCCGTTTGGATTCTATTAGAGATATCTGCTGCTAATATTTCAGATTGAGCATCACTTATTTTCTCACTTTCCACTACAACACGCAGCTCTCTACCTGCCTGGATAGCGAAGGTTTTCTCTACTCCAGGATAAGACATAGCCAGACTTTCCAATTCTTTCAATCTACGGATATAGCTTTCTACAACCTCTCTTCTTGCACCAGGTCTCGCACCGGAAATCGCATCACAAGCCTGTACTACCGGAGAAATCAAAGAAGTCATTTCAATTTCGTCATGATGGGCACCAATGGCATTGCATACATCAGGATGCTCTTTATATTTTTCTGCCAACTGCATCCCTAAAATTGCGTGTGGTAATTCAGGATTATCATCAGGCACTTTACCAATATCATGCAAAAGACCTGCTCTCTTAGCTAATTTAGCATTCAATCCAAGCTCCGAAGCCATAGTAGCACAGAAATTAGCTACTTCCCTTGAGTGTTGTAACAGATTCTGTCCATAAGATGAACGGTATCTCATACGACCTACCATTCTGATCAATTCAGGATGAAGACCATGAATGCCCAAATCAATAACTGTTCTTTCTCCTATCTCAATAATCTCTTCCTCAATTTGCTTTTGAGTCTTGGCAACTACTTCTTCTATCCTTGCCGGGTGAATACGTCCGTCTGTTACCAAACGATGTAAAGCCAAACGAGCAATTTCGCGTCTTACAGGATCGAATCCTGAAAGGATAATAGCCTCTGGTGTATCATCTACAATAATCTCTATTCCTGTAGCCGCTTCCAAAGCTCTGATATTTCTGCCTTCCCGACCTATAATACGGCCTTTTATCTCGTCGTTCTCGATATTAAAAATCGAAACTGTATTTTCTATGGCAGATTCTGTTGCCGTTCTTTGTATAGTTTGAATAACTACTTTTTTCGCTTCTTTAGCTGCTGTAAGTTTGGCTTCGTCTATAATGTCTTTAATCTGAACCATTGCGCTTGTTCTTGCCTCTTCTTTCAGATTAGCTTCTAGCTGCGATTTAGCTTCTTCAGCAGATAAACCAGCAATATTCTCCAATTCTTTGATATGCTGTGCCTTTAAGGCTTCCACCTCTTCCTGCTTTTTCTCAACAAGCTCTAATTGATGATCCAGCTTTTTGCGAAGATTATCTAATTCCTGATCTTTTCTATTCTGGTTTTCCAGTTTTTGGTTGAGAGATTGTTCTTTCTGTTTTAGTGTATTTTCTTTCTGAGCGATGGCTTGGTTTCTTTGGTTTACCTCTTGCTCATGATCAGCCTTTAGCTGTAAGAATTTCTCTTTAGCTTCTAATAGCTTATTTTTTTTCAAAAGTTCCGCGTTACTTTCGGCATCTTTTAAAATCTTCTTAACCTTAGTCTGCGCAGCTATTTCCTGCTGTTTAAGTAACTGTCTAAGTAAATATCTCCCGGCTAAAATACCTGCCCCAAAGGCAATAATGGCTATAGCGAGATAAATAAAAATTTCCATAAAGTGTTTTTAAGTTTAAAAAAACCGCAATTAATTTTAGATTTCATGTATTGTAAACTTCTAATTGCAGGTTTAAGGTAAAAGTTTTCGGGATAATTCCTCACGGAATGAAACGAAAACCTGTCTCCACATACCTTTTTTAATATCGAAACGTTAAGTTTTTAATAGTGAAACCTAAAATTTAACTGCGGTTAAATTTCTTAAAACTCATTTATGTATAAAGAACAAACGTTTTTATTTTGCCTCCTTAAAAAAATCTGTCAGTATGCTGTCTAAACTATAAACCTTATCAGCCAGATCTGTATCTTCATTACTAGCTTTCTTTTCTGCTTTCAATGTAGCGGTTGCATAATGCAGTACGCACATAGAAAGTAAATCTTGTTTATCTTTCACCGCATAATTCTCTTGAAATTCCTTAATGCGGTCGTTAATTAATTTAGCAGCCCTCCTCACCAGTTCCTCTTCATCAGCATCTATCTTTAAGGGATAAACGCGATCAGCAATATTTATTTTTATGGAGATATCTCCCATATAGAGTTTCGGTTCACCTTGTACTACTTCTTAAGCAATACAATACATTTATCTATTTCCCGCACAAATTCGTTAATTTTTTGCTTTATGTCAAGTGTTTTTTCATTTGTACCTTCTAAGCTTTTTGCTAGCTTCAAAACTCTTACTGTTTCTTCGAGTTCCTTCCGCTTATCTTCGCTGGTACCCAAGGCTACCTTTAAAGATTGGTTTTCAAGGCTTAAAAGGTCATTATGTTCCTGTAAAGCCTTTGCCAATTTTATCAATTCCTGAGTGCGGTCCAGGACATGATCTAATTTTTGAGCTAAAACAGACATAAATCTCTATTTTCTAATTTCTGCACCTGATTCTTTTTCTAAGTTAAGAATTAATTTTTGCATTACTGCATCAATTTGTTTGTCGGTAAGAGTTTTTTCTTCATCCTGCAAAATAAAACTTAACGCATAGGATTTTTTACCTGCCGGCAATTTATCTCCCTGGTAAACATCAAACACATCTACTTCCTTCAGCAAACTTTTTTCTGTTTTTACTGCAATGCGTTTTAATTGTTCAAATGTTATTTCCGAATCAATCAGCATAGATAAATCTCTTCTCACCGCAGGGAATTTCGAAACTTCTTTATAAGTTATTTTATTACTTTTTATAATGGTAAGTATTAAATCCCAATTGAATATGGCGGCAAAAACTGACTTGTCTACATCGGTTTTCTTTAAAGCAGCATTAGATACACTTCCAAATTTAACCAGCGTTTTTTGTCCTTTTTTATATTGAACTCCGTAAGCAAAGTCGCCATCTGTTAACTCATCGGAATTAAGATTGGCAATATTTAATCGTCTTAAAATACTATCCACAACAGATTTAATATTGTAAAAATCTGTATTTACAGCTGCGGTATTCCAGCCAGCCTGATTATTTTTCCCAGTAAGAAAAATAGCCAGTTCTGGATTTTCCTGATATTTATCTTCATTTACCGCATATATCTTTCCGAATTCGTAAAATTTCAAATCGGTACTTTTACGGTTACTGTTATAAGCAATAGCTTCTAAACCGGAATAGATCATAGACTGACGCATTACGTCAAGATCCGAACTCAGCGGATTCAAAATCTTAACCGCGTGATCTAAATCTTCAGAATATGCCGATTTAGTCAATGAATTAGATAAAATTTCAAAGAAACCATTTGCAGAAAGCAAATCAGAAACAGTTTGCTGAACACTTTCCCGATCTGGCTTAGAAGTATAATTTAAAGATGCGTTTACCTTAGAAGGAATAGCAATATTATCGTAACCAAAAATCCTCAAAACTTCCTCAATAACATCAACGTCTCTGGTAACATCAACCTTATAAGAAGGTACACTTAGATTTAAGATACCATTGTTTTCGGCCAGAATATCGATACCAAGACTACGAATGATAGATTTGATCTTTTCTTCGCCAATCTCCTGCCCAATTAACCTGTTCACATGCTCTATAGCCAATTCTACTTTAAAGTCTGCAATCGGATTCGGATAATTATCGAAAATTTCAGAAGAAATCTCTCCACCTGCAACTTCCTGAATTAACAAGGCAGCTCTTTTTAAAGCATAAACAGTAATCTCCGGATCTGTTCCTCTTTCAAATCTGAAAGAAGAGTCTGTTTTTAAGCCAAACCTTTTAGAAGTTTTTCTAACGGTTACCGCATTAAAGTAGGCACTTTCTAAAAATATATCTGTAGTTGTTTCTTTGACACCCGATGTTAAACCTCCGAAAACACCGGCAATACACATCGGTTCTTCAGCATTATAAATCATAAGATCGCTGGCAGTTAACTTACGTTCCACACCATCCAGCGTAATAAAAGAGGCGCCTTCATCAGCTGTCCTGACTACAACTTTATTTCCTTTAACTTCTTTTGCGTCAAATGCATGCAGAGGTTGTCCCAGGTCATGCAAAACATAATTTGTAGCGTCAACAATATTATTAATACTTCTAACACCAATCACTGCTAATTTTTCTTTCAGCCATTGAGGCGATTCTTTCACCTGAACTCCAGAAATACTTACTCCGCTATATCTTGGAGCTAAATCCTCTGCAATTACTTCGACCGAGACAGTAGATTTATGAGATTGAATCTGAAAAGCGCTTACATCAGGTTTCTTTACAGGAATCTGCATAAAAGCTGCAATATCTCTGGCTACTCCTAAATGGGAAGTAGCATCGGCCCTGTTTGGCGTTAATCCAATTTCGTATAGATAATCATCATTCAGATTGAAGTATTCTTTTGCGGGAGTTCCTATTTTAGCCTCTTCTGCTAAAACCATAATCCCGTCATGAGATTCTCCCAGACCAATTTCATCTTCGGCGCAAATCATTCCTTCTGATACTTCACCTCTTATTTTAGATTTATTGATTTTAAAGGGTTCTCCTGTATTCGGATAAACTGTTGTGCCTACAGTAGCTACAATTACTTTTTGCCCGGTCGCGACATTGGGAGCACCACAAACCACTTGCAGATCTTCGCCTAAGCCCACATCTACTTTAGTTACTCTCAGTCTGTCTGCATTAGGATGCTGAACCGCTTCTTTCACATAGCCAATTACCAAGCCTTCCAATCCACCAGGTACTGCCTGAACTTTCTCCAGACTTTCTACTTCTAAACCTATAGCTGTCAATATCTTAGATATTTCCTCTGGAGTAGAGTCAATATCTAAAAATTGTTTTAACCAATTATATGAGATTTTCATTTATATCTTTTCTGAATGGCAAAAATAGGAATTTTAACGGCCTATGAAAAGATATAGCACACAATTCAAAGAAGTTATTTAAAATTATAAAGGTTAGCGTTCAGATTTGAACTACATTAAACCTTCGTCTGCAAAACTATAATACTTCTTTTCAGCAAAAACGAGATGATCCAGGACGCCTATATCTAAAAATTTACCACCCTCTACCATTTTTTTGGTTAGCTGAATATCAGATTTACTAGGCTTCAAACTTCCCGAAGGATGATTATGGGCCATAATTATAGAAGCGGCATTATGTTCCAAAGCAGATTTAAAAATTATCTTCGGATCTGAAATAGTAGCAGATTGCCCGCCTTTTGAAATCAGAGTTTTGGTTATTACTTTGTTTGACCTGTTTAAAAGAATCACCCAAAATTCTTCATGCAATAAATCAAAGAAATATGAAGCAAGCAGATTGTATGCATCACGAGAAGATGTTATACGGGCCGGTTCTTCTAAATCCTGTTCTTTTCGTCGCCTGCCCAATTCCAGTGCAGCAATAATTGAAATTGCCTTCGCTTCTCCAATACCTTTGAACCGCGACAATTCCTGAACAGATAGTCTTCCTAAAGTATCTAAATTGTTCTGGCAATGACTTAAAATTCTTTTGCTAAGTGCTACTGCAGACTCATCTCTGCTTCCCGAACCTATAAGAATAGCAATCAGTTCGGAATCGGATAAGGTTCTTCTCCCATGAAGGAGTAGTTTTTCGCGTGGCCTGTCTTCTTCGGCCCAGGTTGTAATCGGAATATTAGATTTATACTGCAGGTTCATTTAATAAATCTACAGATTATTCCAGAAATTAAAAACAAAAAGCGAGACTTAAAAAATCTCGCTTTTGGATAAAAGGAATATCTTATATTCTTATAAAGAGTTAACCAACTTAGTCAATTTTGACTTGTTGTTAGCTGCTTTGTTTTTATGTATTACGTTGTTTTTTGCTAAACGGTCTAACATAGAAGTAACTTTTGGTAAAAGTGCTACCGCTTCTTCTTTCGACGCTGCATTACGTAATCTTTTGATAAAGGTTCTTGTAGTTTTTGCCTGATATCTGTTACGTAAGCGTTTAGCTGCGTTTGATCTAATTCTTTTTAATGCTGATTTATGATTTGCCATTTCTAAGCTTATTATTCCTTTAATACATCTCCCTATTGGGGATGCAAATATAGATTGAAATTTCCAAAATACAAAGTACTGATTTAAATTTTTTTATTTTCTGATTCTCCATCTTATAAATTAAACACACATCTGACCTTTAATCATTAATCAGAACTCCTTATGTATGTTGTACATAATATCTGTATCAGGCAATTTCAATATACAAACTTACATAAATAACATTTATATTCATACCAACCTAAGTCGGGGAATCTATAATAGATCTCTACTTTATAATTACATTTACTTATGAAGTATTTCATAAAAGTTTTTGCATTGCTCTCCTGTATGATTCTTTTAACCTCCTGGGGATTTTACGCCCACAAAAGGATTGCAAGACTTGCTGTTTTTACTTTACCATCAGAAATGATCGGATTCTACAAAAGCAATATCAATATCATAACAGAAAATGCAGTAAACCCTGATAAGAGAAGATACGTAGACTCTTTGGAAGCTCACAAGCACTATCTGGATGCAGACCATTTTGGCTCCAGCCCTTTTGACAGCATCCCGGAAAAATGGAAGGATGCTGTAAATAAATATTCGGAAGACACCTTAAAAGCATTTGGAACAGTACCCTGGGCTATAGAAAAAACTTATTACAGATTAATAAAGGCCTTTGAAAACCGAGATTCATCTGCAATCATCAAAATATCAGCAGATCTTTCCCATTATATTGCAGATGCCCATGTACCCCTGCATGTTACAGAAAATTACAACGGACAACTAACCGGACAGCTGGGAATACATTCTTTTTGGGAAAGCAGGTTACCTGAACTCTATTCCGGCTCTTATGATTATTTTGTTGGTAAAGCATATTTCATAGACCATCCGCTTACCGAAGCATGGAAAATTGTAAAGAATACATTTTCTCTTGTAGATTCTACTTTAGCTATAGAAAGAAGAGTAAATAAATCTTTCCCGCCAGACCGAAAATACAGTTATAGCGAAAGAAATGGCAAAGTAATCAAACAATATTCAGAAGAATATGCGCGGACTTACCACGATGCTTTATCCGGAATGGTAGAAAACCAGATGCGAAAAGCCATTTTGGCTACAGGATGTTTTTGGTATTCTGCCTGGGTAGAGGCCGGGCAACCCGATTTGAAAAATATATCCAGAGGTATCAATTTACAGGAAATAAAAGTAACCGAGCCTGAAGATCAACTTTATCAGGAAGGAAAAGTAATAGGAAGAGAGGACATTTGATTTCCCTGCTTTTCAGATTCACAAATATCATCGAAATCACCGCTGTCCCTAAAGTTTGTAAGCATAACAGCTAAGATTTTTTAGAATTTTACAATACCCTAACCTTTTTCTCTCTCTGCTCAGAAGAAAATATTCAAAAGACAGATGAGGAATATATCTTTTTGATACCAGCGCTTCGGGAATTAGGACATCAAGCTTTTGACAGCTACTAAAAAAGAAAAAGTGAAAGAGAGGAAGCCTTCAACCTCCTCTCTTTCACTTTTTCGCCTTTTCACAAAAGCTTATATCAAATCACAAAACCTGTAGCTTGCGAAGATTTCTCTGCTATGCGTTGTTTCTGTGTTTTTTCTGGCTTTTTAGCTAACAACAATTCTATTAATTCTTTATTTCCCAATGACCTGGCAATACTTAACGCTGTGTTTCCAGAAACATCTTTTTTATTTTTCTTGGCATGATGTGCCAAAAGCACTTTTACTATATCGGTTCTTTTTAAACTAACCGCCAGTATCAAAGGAGTGGTACCATTATTATTTCCTTTATTTACATCAGCGCCCTTCTCCAAAAGTTGATAAACAAAATCTTCATTTGCAGTAAAAACAGCTCCCATCAAAGCAGAATTACCGCTTCGATCTGTTATATCTGTAGAAACGCCAGACTCAAGCAAATATTCGAATGCTTCTGACTGATTGTTATATACCGCTAAAGCGAGAGGTGAAAAACCAATAACATCTACTGTATCTAAAGACACACCTTTTTCTTTATAAAACTGAAGCGACTGAACATCATTCATCTTAGCCGCCAAAAAAACGTTGTTCTGTGCACACACCACTACCGAGACAGAACATAAAATCATAATTACCAACAACTTCCTCATAAATAACATAAATTTCCTGCTGAGTAGGAAACAACTATGCCATAAAATAAATACCGCTCGACATCAGTTAGAGCTGCAATACCCAAAAAACAACAGTCAATACAATCTACAGAAGTAGAATTTATTACGCAATTATCCTCACCACACCTCTGGATTTACTTTTCGTCTAAGAGAAGTTCTACATGAGAAAGACGTTATTGGGTTAAAATTAACGTAGATGGAACATCAGATAGCCATAAACTCTTAGTATCTACCAACTTTTTCCAGCTTTCAAAACTGATCAGCATGATATCCTGGTTTTTCAGAAACTGCTTATCTATCTTTCTTTCATTTAAAAGACTAATATGATTGGGTGCGTTTTGTTCTATTGCCCTGATGGATTCTTTTATCTGAGGATACTTTTTAATCTGACTGGCAGCATCCAAGATGACAACCTGCGATTTGGAACTACTTATCAGCTTCTGTGCGTACCGAAATAAAAACTCATCACTCTCTGTAAAAATCGGGATAAAAACATAATCCAGACGCTCTAAGTCTTTATCCAGCAATACACCAACCGGCACTGTACTTCTTGATACAATATGCCTGGTTCTTTCATCAAACGGAGAATTTTCAAACAAGCTCTTTCTCCCCGTTACCTGATCTATTAATCTGTCTGGATTGATAATTTTTGTAGTAAAGCCTAATATTTTCCCTAATAAGCTACCTTCAAACATAGATTGTCCCACACCTACAAGCAGCAAATCATAATCCCCTTTATTTGCCACTTCTACTATATCCGAATCAATATCATTGGTAGGCTTAAATAAGGTTGTAATTTGTTGGCTAAGCACTTTAGATTCATCTATTATCTCCACGAAGCTTTCTTTTTCATATTCCTCGATATTATAATGATGAAGCTCACTGCTCAACGACAAATGCATCGCTGTTACAGAAGCATTCGCTTTCAAACTTTTCACTAACCCATTTGCCAGTCTCAATAAAGGTCTTCCTCCTTTAGGATTTCCAAAGGATATTAAAACTTTAAATTTATCAGACAGATTTATTTGTTCATATATCTCTTCAGATTTATTTCCAAAAGCTTTATTTATAATATCCAAAGCCGGTCCGGTCATAAAAGTAGTTACCAATGCCATAATAACCATCATGGCAAAGATTTCGGGAGTTAACACACCTAAATCATAACCAATATTCAGAACAACCAACTCCATCAATCCCCGAGTGTTCATTAAAGCGCCTATTACCAGACTGTCCCTCCAATTCTGACCGACGAATTTTGCTGCCAGGGTACTTCCCAAAAATTTACCCACCACAGCTACCAAAACAATTAAGCCTGTAATTTTCCAAAGATAAGGATCGTTTAATAGCCCTATTTCTGTTCTTAGCCCTGTAAACACAAAAAATAAAGGCAGCAGCAGAACTAACGCTATGTCTTCAACCTTTTCTATAAAAATGTTTCTGAATTTCACATTCTCGGGCATAATTGCTCCTGCCATAAATGCTCCAAACAGCGCATGTATCCCTATAACTTCTGTTGCATATGAAGATAAAATCAACACCAGAAAGAAGATAGCAACAATAGGCTTGCTCAATTTGCCTCTTGAAGCATGTAAATCTCCTACTCTTTTTAAAAATGGTCTAACCACTTTTATCATAAATATTACATACAGAATAGCCAGCGCTACGATATATAAGGAACTCACAAATGAACCTGCCTTTACAATAGCTATAACTACTGCCAGAATACACCATGCTGTGATATCATCCGCTGCCGCACAAGTTATAGCTATGGTTCCCAACCTTGTTTTATGTATCCCTCTTTCCTGAACGATACGAGCTAAAACTGGAAAGGCAGTAATACTCATCGCTATTCCTAAGAATAAGCCAAAAGAAGTAAACTCAACTCCAATAGGCGCAAAGGACTCATAGATATAATATGCCAGTCCAAGACCTAATGTAAAAGGAAAGATAATACTCGCATGGCTGATTACAACGGCTTCATGAGCTTTATTTTTGAGAACGTTAAGATCCAGCTCCATACCAATAACGAACATGAACAAGATTAAACCTATCTGACTTAAAAACTGTAAATTCCCTAATGATTGAGCTGGGAAAAGTATATTCGTAAATTCCGGGTAATAAAAACCTAAGAAAGACGGACCTAAAGTAATCCCGGCTATAATCTCTCCTATTACCGTTGGTTGACCTATCTTGCTAAAAATCCATCCAAAAAAACGGGCTACCAGTATAATAGTTATTATCTGTGCCAATAAGATAGCTCATGGATGTTCTAAATTATGTTGAAGGGAATGGAGAAACTCGCCCCATTGACTTTTATCTGAACTTAACTCAACAATCTCCCTACCATCTTCCAATTTCGAACCTAAAACTATAATCCAATACATCAAGGCAGAAAATATGCCTATAGTTGCAACATAAAAGAAGCTATTCTTGAATTTTCGCATCAGTTCCTATTTATCGGACAGGAATTCTATCCGCATATCAAAATCGGTTAAAGACGTTAATTAATGATCTCTGTTACATACAGAAAGCAACCAAGAAAAAACCTAGTCAAAAAAATGCATATGCTTTTTAATCAATGCCTATCTTATTCAGATTTTCTATTTCCACGAACAACCTCTATTACTGCTGGCATAACAGAAATTACTATAATACCTAGAATAACCAAACTAAAATTCTTTTGGATAAATTCCAGGTTACCAAAATAATATCCCAGGAAAAGAAAAATTCCTACCCATACAAAACCGCCAATAACATTAAAGGAAATGAATTTCTTATAAGCCATTTCTCCAACACCGGCCACAAAAGGAGCAAATGTTCTTACAATAGGCACAAACCGGGCGTAAATAATGGTTTTCCCGCCATGTTTAACGAAGAAATTTTGTGTTTTTGTAAGGTATTCCTTTTTCAGGAATTTTATCTTTCCACTAAAAGCCTTTGCTCCGTAGTACTTCCCTATCTCATAATTTACTGTATCACCTAAAATAGCGGCAATAAACAACAACAAGGCTAACAAATAAATATTTAAACCTGTATTACCAGCTCCTATTAATGCTCCTGCCGCAAACAGTAAAGAATCTCCCGGCAAAAACGGTGTAACAACAAAACCTGTTTCGGCAAATATGATGATGAATAAAATCAGATATGTCCAAACCTGATAATCCTTAATAATTTCGCTTAAATGTTTATCTATATGAAGAATAAAGTCAATTAATGAGGTAATAAGTTCCACGTGATTATTATAAAGTTGAGAGTTAAAAGTATAAAGTTGAAAGTGTAAATTTTATATATCAGAATTTATCTATTATTCACTATTGTTATACGCTGAGAATAATCAGAAGATGAATCCTTTAAGCCGGAAATAAAAATAGTATAAACTTTCTTGGCCTCCAAACTCACATTTTCGGTAGTTAAAATCACCTGATCTGTAACATTAGCAGGAGTCAGTTTTAAACTGTAAGTACCTGCCTTTATTTCCTGAAAAGGTGAAGCAGACTGATAAAAAGCATTGGAAAAAGTTTTCTTTTCTTCTGCGTCACCTAGTCGGGTATACAAATCTACACCGTGTTCTTCAGGCGACAAATGAATAAATCTGACTTTGGCATTTGTCTTAATATTAGGTTCACTAAGATAATCTACTGTGGCCACATAAGCCAGGCCTGTATTGGTAGAATCTGCAGGGACAATAAAAAAAGAATAATCTCTATAAGGATTTAAATACAAATCTTTAGATAATGTAACGGAATCTTTTACAACCGAATGAACTTTAGCCGTTCTTCTTCCCGCAGCAAGCGTATCATAAGGATGTACTTCGCCAAACGATAATACAGAAGTAATTTTATTGGTATCTAAATAGAAATTAAACGAATCCTGTTGGGGAACCAGATTAAATACAGCTACCTGAGCTCTTCCTATTGTTCCTACTTCTGAATTATCAGAACAGGAAGTCAATATACCTCCCAATACCATAGCTCCCAATATTGCTCTATAAAAACTTTTCATCTCTGCACTGCCAATTTGGAAATAAATATACAACAAAAAGCCTGATGTTTAGAACATCAGGCTTTTTAGAAAATTCTTTTATATGCTATTAAGCATAGTTATTCAACATAACCGGCATAACCAGCATTAATACATCCTCATTCTCATCGGAAATGCTCGGGAATAATAGACCTGCTCTGTTTGGCGTAGACATTTCTAACGTTACCTCATCACCGGCGATATTATTCAGCATCTCGATTAAAAATTTCGCATTGAAACCAATCTCCATATCTTCCCCGTTATACTGACAGCCAATACGCTCGTGAGCCTCGTTTGCAAAATCTAAATCTTCGGAAGAAATATGTAATTCGCTTCCATTGATTTTTAACCTAACCTGATGCGTAGTCTTATTTGCAAAAATCACTACACGCTTTAAACAGTTAAGGAACAATCCTCTGTCTAAAATCAGTTTATTAGGATTATTCTGAGGAATTACTGCTTCATAATCCGGATATCTTTCGTCTATCAATCTACAGATCAGGCTGATATTCGCAAATTTAAAAAAAGCACTGGTTGAATTATATTCTATAGCAACATTGATATCTTCTGAAGGCAATGCTGATTTTAACAGATTTAAAGCTTTCTTGGGTAAAATAAAAGAGGTAGCAGATTCTGCTTTTGCATCATTTCTTCTATATCTTACCAATTTATGAGCGTCTGTAGCTACAAAAGTTATATTTTCTGGTGAAAGCTGACAGTACACACCCGTCATTGCCGGACGAAGCTCGTCATTACTAACCGCAAAAATAGTTTTGTTAATTGCTTCTGACAAAGCTGAAGCCGGAATATTCACTGTAGAAGCATCGTCTACCGTTGGAATTTTAGGAAAATCATCTCCATTCTCTCCGCTTAGCTTATACTTACCATCTCCGGCACTGATTTCTATGGCATAAGTCTGCTCGTCAACAGAAAAAGCAATAGGCTGTTCTGGCAACGTCTTTAAAGTATCTAATAAAATTTTAGACGGAACAGCAATTTTCCCTCCTTCTTTCGCTTCCACAGCCAGAGAAGTAATCATACTCGTCTGCAAATCCGTTGCAGAGATGACAAGATTGCCTTCTTTTATTTCGAATAAGAAGTTCTCTAAAATGGGTAGTACAGCACTGCTACTTAAAGCGCCACTTACAGACTGTAAATGCTTCAGTAATGTTGTCGTAGAAACTATGAATCTCATTATCTCGGATTATATTTTACTTATTTGTATCAAATTTATAAATTTTAACTGGCATACTTTCGTTTCCGATAGATATGTTGAAAAATACCGAATAAAATTAACAACACTACCGGTACAACTGTATTAACAATTTGCCAGTTCAATTTTTGTTCCTTCAGCTTGCCTTTATTCAGAATCCGGAGTTTGATTTCCTTGGTTCTTAGCGAAATCAAATCTGCGTCATCCACAAAGTAGTCCACAATATTCAACAAAAAAGTTTTATTTCCAAATGTTTGGGTAGTATATCTGTCAAAACCTAAAGGATAAACAGAGCCATCCTGCCCTATTTGATTTCTTAAAATATCTCCATCACTAAAAACCAACAATTTACCTGCCTTATTTTTTTCTTTGAAATTGGCCTTATTAAAGCCTTCAGGAATGGCTCTATTTCTGAAAACCGATTCAAATTCGCCCTCGACCAGTACAGCGACAAGTTTAGGTTCACTTCTGAATTTTTCCGGATCCGGAACTTCTTCCACCATATTCAAAGAAATTAAAGTTGGTGTTTGCAAAGTTCTGTTGAAGGGCGACGTCTGTAATAAAACTTGCTTGTTAAGGCCTTTAGCCGCGATGGTATCTATAGTACTGATAAACTGTGTTTTTATACCTTCCAGGTTTTTCACCAAAGGATGCCCCGACAAAGGCATAATAATAGGATAAAATAACCAGGGCACCATTTGAATTTGTCCCTGCCCCGCAATATTACCTACATTTAAAGGGATCTGGAGACAATTCATATCTCCTATCAGATCGTAATTTACACGGACGCCGTATTTAAACAATTGATCGTCTAGATTTAAATCTCTTTGAAAAGCGAGCTGTTCGCCCGAGCCACGCTGCATGCTATCCAACTCTGCATGTACCTGATCTATGGCAAAAAACACTTTCCCTCCATTAACTAAAAACTGATCTATCTTGATCTTTTCCAGCTCCGAAAATTTAGTATTTGGCTTAGGAATAATTAATACCGATAATTTATCCAAACCGGCCTGTGTAACATCCATCAGGTTTATACGACCAACTTCATAACCGTCACTTAAAGACCGCATGGCGTCTTGCAATTCTTCATCAGAAAGTTCACCATGCCCTTCGGTAAATGCAACACGGGGTTTTCCGCCGGAAATGGCTTTCTTTATTGCCGAGATAAATGCATATTCTAAATTCTGAATAGAGTTATTCAATACTTCATCTGGCCCTAAGCCCATTCTGCTTTGTAATAGTTTCACAGGAATTTCATTGCCATCATAAGAAACCATAGCTGCCGGAAAGATAATCTTCTGTGACAAACCGCTTTCTGTCTTCACACTTAGATTTGTTGGCTCCAGACCACGCTGATAAAGTTCTTCAAAAAAACTTTGCTGCTCCTGTTCATTTCTGCCATTGGTTGGATCAATGAAATCGATAGCTATATCTGCTGCAGAATAAGCTTTAAAATCGTAAAGAATATCTTTCGTTGCGCGTTGTAATCTTTTAAATCCTGCAGGAAATTCTCCATCAAGAAAAACCGTAACCCGTAAAGGCTGCTTTACCTCTTTTAGGATAGATTTTGAAATTGGGGATATTGTAAATCTTTTTTCTGCAGTAAAATCAATTCTGGTAAAGAAATACCCCGAAATGATATTTATTACCACTACAAGAACTAAAGTGGACAACAGGTACTGCAAATCTCTCTTCTTCTGGCTTACCATTTTCTACTTCTCAATATTGTTCTTGTAATCACTAAAAAAAACACAGATACACTCAGGAAATAAATTAAATCCCGGGTATCTAAAACGCCCCTGCCTACAGATTGGTAATGTTCTTCTGCTCCTAAACTCGTTATAAATAAAGAGATGTGCTGTAAAGAAAGTAACTGACTTAAAGAGTTAAACCCGCTGAACAGAAAAAAACATAAGAATACGGCTATAGAAAACGCGACGATTTGATTTTTGGTTAAAGCCGAAGCAAAAACCCCGGTCGAAGCGAAAACCGAAGCCAGCAAAACACACCCTATATATGAGCCTATTACTGCTCCTGTATCAATATTACCTACCGGATTACCTAACTGATAAACCGAAATGTAATAAACTAAAGTAGGCAACAGGGCTATAAAAACAACAAGCAGTACCGCAAAAAATTTACCCAGCAATATTTGCCAGTCTGTTAAAGGCTTTGTGGCTAAAAGCTCGAAAGTTCCCTCTTTTTTCTCTTCCGAAAAAGAACGCATGCAGATTGCCGGTATCAGGAACATGAACAGATAAGGAATGGTAGCAAATAAAGAATCTAAGCCTGCATACCCATATTCCAGGATGCTGGATTCTGGAAAAATCCAAAGAAAAAGTCCCAAAACCACTAAAAATATGGTAATGGTTACATATGCAGCCAAAGAACTGAAATAGGCAGAAAGTTCCTTGTATATAATGGTATTCATCTTAATTCGTCAGTTTTACAAAAATAGGTTCTATAGAACTTTCATTATGGGCAATTAGCAAATTTTCTATATTATCGTTCGCGACAATCTGCCCTTTGTTAATAATCACCACTCTTTGACAAATCGCTTCTACTTCCTGCATAATGTGCGTAGATAGTATTACAGTCTTAGTTTTCCCCAATTCTTTAATAAGCGACCTGACTTCTATCAACTGATTTGGATCCAAACCGGAAGTTGGTTCGTCTAAAATCAATACTTCAGGATCGTGAATAATAGCTTGGGCAATTCCGACCCTTTGCTTATAGCCCTTAGACAAATCGCCTATTTTTTTGTTTTGCTCGGGAGTAAGACCTGTTGTCGCTATTACCTCTTGAATACGTTCCTTTTTATTTGATATTTTATGAAGATCTGCTACAAAATCTAAAAACTCCTTTACATACATATCATTATAAAGCGGGTTATTTTCTGGTAAGTAACCTATTTTCTTCTTTATTTCCAGGGAAAACGTTTCCGAAGATAGACCACATACCGATACTGTACCGGAAGTCTGAGGAAGATAGCCTGTCAAAATTTTCATAGTTGTAGACTTACCCGCGCCATTTGGCCCTAAAAAACCCAGGACACCTTGTTGAGCTTCGAAAGAAATATTGTTGATTACTTGCTGTGTACCGTAAAACTTAGTTAAATTCTCTACGCTGATACTCACTTCATGATATTTTTCCCGAAGTTAATGAAATATAGGCTAAAACGGGAAAGAGCTATTTAAATTTGATAGGAGTTTAAATGAAAAGTCCGTAATTGGATTAAGTTCATGGCTCTACTATAGCCGCAGATTCAGGAACGTTATAAACCAAGCAAAACAACCCGAAAAATTTAAGCATCCAAACATTTCTTAACTTGCTTCAGAACCGCTTTTGAATTTTGAACAGTTTTCCCGAAGCAGTCTCGAAGCAGTCCCGAAGAAAACCGTCCTCAAAACCAACTGGTTTATCTGGGGTTTTCGACTTATAAATACTTATTTTTATTAACATATATCACTAAATAAACTACGTAATAAAACTATAATACGCTAAACATTAAACTTAACATGCAAAGTCTGAACTTCCTCTACTAACACCGGAATATAAAATATGCCTTGGCTGCCTTAATGGACTACGTATTAGTATATTAAATTAAAGCTTCCCAAACAGAAGAACAGCAAGCTACTGCAATAAAAGCAGCGGATGAAACATTTGCCCGTTTCGGCGATATTTTTGGCGAAGTTGAAGCTACTATGTAAGATTAAACAGAACTTTATAACCTAAGTTCGATTAATAATCCTACTCAAATAGATTTAACAAAGATTGCTTCGTCCTATCGTCCTCGCAATTACATTCATAGATACATTATTGCGAACCGAAGCGTTTGAATTGTGCGCGGGGTGAATCAATCTACTAATCAACTAAATAACAATCGAACAACTAAGGTTATACATAAAAGAGTTCCAGGAGATTAATTATAACGCTGACAGGGTAAATCTGCATCCTGAAGATAACCCTGTCAGCATTCTCTATAAAGAGTTATTCTATATTTCTTGGATAAAACCTCAACTCTATAATATTACCGGAAATAGGTGTTTTATTCCATGATTTATGAATAGCAATGGCTGTTCCTACAGCAGTAGCCTGTGCCATAGAAGCAGCAAATAACTCCTCCTTAAGAAAGGCATTTGCCATTAAGTGCATAAAGATGTCATTATTACCAAAACCACCGTCTACAAAGATTCTTCTAACACCACTGTCCTGTATAGCCAGCTTAGTCGATTTCTCTTGCTGCCTGACGATATCTATCATCAGTTGGTGGTAAGCTTCTGTTGCATTTTCGAAAACCGACAGATCTCTTTCAGCAAACTTGATATTGCCTTCTTGTGTCAATTTAGTCTTTAATGCGGCTATATACTCGGGATTGTACCTTATTGTTTTGAAAGATGAACTTCCAACTCCAAAATACTGGGCAATTCTTTTCGTTTCCTGCTCATGTTCATACCCGGCAAATAAACGGGAAGCCTTTACCGGCGTACCTTTATAGTTCATGTAACATAAACTATCCTGTTTTAACTCATCTAAGCTTAAAGGCCGATGATTAAACGGATTTAAGGATATGCACCATGTTCCTGTAGAAAGCAATATAAACGGTTCGTGAAAATTCTCTAAATATGGTATTAAAGCGGCTGAGCTATCATGCAAACCGGCACCAACCTTAAAAGAATGACCCTGAAAAGCTGTTTCCAAAACCTGATCTCCGGGTAAAATAGGAGCAAATTTTTCTGCTATCCCTTCTTCATACACCCATTTGTGATAATCATTCTTTTGAAAATCCCACAAATTGGTATGGCAGCCAATACTGGTTATATCGGTAAACACCTTCCCCGTTACCAAATAACTTAGGTATTGTGGTAAATGTAAAGCATATTTTATCTTTTTGAACAACTCTGGCCGCTCGTACTTTATGCGATAAAGCTGCATACCAGAATTTAAGCTCCCAAGGACAGGAGAAGCTGTGTTTTTAGCAAACTCTTCTTCTCCGCCGTAGGTGTTATAAAATTGTTTTAAAAGATGCTCTGGATATGGTTTCAAATAATTGTATAAAGGGGCAACAGGTAAACCATCTTCCCCTATATACACAAAACTTGCACCATAAGTAGAAAAGTTGAGCGCTTTGATTTCGAACTCCTCTTTCCTTAAGACTTCCGACAAGGAGTCGAAAACCGAAAGCCTAAGGCTTTCCAGGTTCTCGCAGGGATCTCCGTCTTCGTCTACTGTCTCTATAAAACGGGCAGATTTTTCATATACAATACGATAATGCTCGTCAAATAAGAACAGCTTTTTATTGGTTTTACCCACATCAAAAACTGCTATTACGGGTTTCTTAGTCATCTATAATCCAGTTGCTACCGTAACGGCACCTCTTTCTTCTGTTAATTTTTCTCTTACTTTTAAATTCCTGAACATTTCAACAGGATTCAATGCTCCACCAGCTCTTAATCTGGATTCAGCAACAATTGAACGAACATCTGTTCTGAAAGCGTTTTGTAAAATCTCTTGTGCTTTTACCACATCGTTTGCCTGCTGAGCTTCTGTTAAAGCTTTCCTGTCTACTAACAAAGCTTGGGCATAAGCAATCTTAATAGCTTCTACAGATTGTAATAAATCTACTAACGGATCTTTTAAGTTGTGAGATGCATCAATCATCCAACCTAAACCAGTTGCATGATCTATTCCTTTTGCATCCATACCATCAACCAACTCGTTAAAGATTAAGAACAATTGATAAGGTTTAATTGCTCCTGCTGTTAAATCGTCATCGGCATATTTAGAATCGTTGAAGTGGAAACCGCCCAATTTACCTTCCATAAGCAATAAAGCGACAATCTGTTCGATATTGACATTTGGTTGGTGGTGGCCCAGATCTACCAAGGTATACGCTTTTTCTCCCAATTTATTAGCCAATAATAAAGATTGTCCCCAATCTGCAATAGTGGTTGAATAGAAATTAGGTTCGAAACCTTTATACTCTACAAACATTTTCCAATCTGCAGGTAAGTGTTTGTAGATTTCTTTTAAAGACTCCAACGTATTTTGAAAAGCTTCGCGGAAATTTAGCTGCCCGGGAAAAGATGACCCATCCGCTAACCAAACCGTTAGAGCTTTAGAACCCAAAGCGACGCCATGTTTAATAACCTCTATATTATGGTCTACTGCCTGTTTCCTTACTTTAGGATCTACATGATGTAAGGAACCAAACTTATAGCTATGTTCCTGACCTTTTTGATCCTGGAACGTATTGGAGTTAACCGCGTCAAAACCTAAACCATGAGATGCTGCCAATGATTTAATTTTCTCTGCGTCTGATGGAATATCCCAGGGAATATGCAACGAAATTGCTCCGCTGGATTGGTTTAATTTATGCAATAAACCTACGTCTTCTATCTTTTGTTCCAGGGTTCCAGGTTCACCCGGACCTGAGAAACGGCCAAAACGCGTACCACCTGTTCCCAATGCCCATGAAGGAATAGCGATCTGGAATACTTTTAACTTTTCTACAATTTCTTCAATATTGGAAATATCCTCAGAAACAAATTGGAATTTTCTTTGGTGAACATTCAGGTTTTCCTGATTATGCTGTTCAATTTGATATCCTTCTATTTTCATTAGTTATCAGTTATTAGTTGGTTCGTTGTGAGAAGCCTCACTCCCAACCCCTCTCCTCCAAAGGAGTCCCTTCGGGACGAAAGAGAGGGGAGCAGGACTGTGCTATTTACAATATTACAAGTCTTAAATTGAAAGTTTCACCTCCAAAAAGTACTATCTTTTGTAAAACTGAGTTCCAATTCTCAACACTTCGGTCCTCGGTCCTCGGACTTATTACTTAAGACTTATTACTTAAAACTTATTACTTACCTAACAAATGCCATTGCAACACCGCCGTCAACGTTTAACACGTTTCCAGTAGATTTGTTCAATAAACCTCCAGTGAATGCAAAACAAGCGTTAGCGATATCGTCTGGCAAAATAATTTCGTTTAACAAAGTGCGTTTAGCATAATATGCAGGAAGTTCAGCTACCGTAATTCCGTAAGCCTTGGCTCTTCCTTCTGCCCATCCGCCTGCCCAGATGTTACTGTCAGAAATCACGGCATCCGGGTTTACTACGTTAACGCGAATATGATCTGCTCCTAATTCCGCAGCATTCAATCGGCTTAAATGTAACTGAGCAGATTTAGCACTTCCGTAACCTGCGTTGTTTGGCCCGCTCACCAAAGCATTTTTACTTACAATGTTGATGATATCACCACCAATAGCTTGTTTTTTCAACACTTTTACCGCGCCCTGAGTTACAAAGAACTGACCTTTCACCAATACGTCATATAAGATATCCCAATCTTTTTCTGTATGATCTTCGATAGATTTAGAGATTGATAATCCTGCATTGTTTACAATAATATCTACACCACCGAAAGCTAAAGCGGCCTGCGCAAATGCCTCTTCAATCTGATCTTCCTTAGTTACATCTAAAATAGCTGTAGCATAGGAATCGCGACCAAATTCTTTTCTGAACTCTTCTCCAGCACCTTCTAAACGCTCGGCATTCATATCATTCAAAACAACTACCGCGCCCTCTTTAACGAATTTCTTGGCAATAGCTTTACCTATACCGCCAGCACTACCTGTTATTAGAGCAATTTTTCCTGATAGTGCCTTTGGTTTAGGCATACGTTGCAATTTGGCTTCTTCCAATAGCCAATATTCAATATCAAATGCTTCCTGGCGAGGTAATGAAGTATATTCAGAAATGGCTTCTGCCCCTTTCATTACGTTAATTGCATTGGTATAAAACTCTGCCGCTACCCTTGCAGTTTGTTTGTCTTTAGAGAAAGCAAACATTCCCACTCCCGGATAAAGAATAATTACCGGATTGGCGTCACGAACGGCCGGGCTGTTATAGTGTTTGCAAGTATTATAATAATCTGTATACATTTGACGGTAAGCTTCAAATGCCGGTGCTAATTTTTCTTTGATAGCTGCAACATCCGAAAGGTCTTCGTCTTTTGTTAAATCTAAAACCAAAGGAGAAATTTTTGTTCTTAAGAAATGGTCTGGACAACTTGTTCCCAGCGGAGCTAATCGCTCTAAATCATTGGAGTTAATAAATTCCAATACTCTTGCATCATCTGTGAAATGACCTATCATATGTCTTTCACTTGAACAGAAGCCTCTTAAAACAGGAGCAATTTTAGCCGCTTGTTTTTTTCTGTCTTCTGCAGAAAGGCTTTCTACTTTTTGTCCTCCGAATACAGGTCCTTTTTTTCCATAATTAGCTTCCAGGTACTCAGCACATTTCTCAATGACTTCTAAGGTGTTTACATAACTTTCATAAGCTGTATCTCCCCAGGTAAACAAACCGTGAGAACCCAACATAATTCCTCTGATTCCCGGATTCTCATCCAAACATTGTTTCAGTTGTAAACCCAGATCGAAACCTGGTCTTTGCCATTCTACCCAACCTATTGTCCCACCAAATAATTCCTGAGTGATTTTCTTTCCATCTTTTGCTGCTGCAATTGCAATCGCTGCATCCGGATGCAGGTGATCTATATGTTTAAATGGTAAAAATCCGTGTAAAGGTGTATCTATTGAAGGTGCTTTAGAAGCTAAATCATAAATGCAGTGATTGAACAGTTCGACCATTTCATCTTCATGCTCGATTCCTCGGTAAACGTTTTTAAGACTTCTTAGTCTGTCTACATAAAGTGCGGCTAAACCACTTTTTGTTAAAGTACCTATATCACCACCAGAACCTTTAATCCACATGATTTCGGTTTCCTGACCAGTCAATGGATCTTTAGCCATTGCTTTACAAGATGTATTTCCTCCACCGTAGTTTGTCAATCTTAAATCCGCACCCAATAAGTTTGAGCGATAAATCAATAATGCTACTTCGTCACCTGCTAATTTAGCAGCTTCTGCTTCATCCCATAAGTAGCTTACGTGTTTAAAACTTGTTGCTTTAACCGACATTATAATAAATATTTACTTGTTTTTATTTAATTGAGTTTCCGTATCCCACAATAAATACAGAAAGCAATAAAATCACCAGTCCTATCAACAATGTTATGATAGTCGATTTTTTTACTCCTTTCCATTCCTTTAATATCAAGCCCCATGTATTCGCAATTAGTATAATGAACACCATGTGGAGAATCCAGGAGCTCGCGCCATTGCCCAGCTTACTTTCTGCCATTCCGTAGAAAAAGAACTGCAAAAACCAGGTAGTACCAGCCAGTGCACAGAAGATATAGTTTTTTAGTAATGGAGTTTTTGAATTGGTATAATCTCCAAAAGTTTTGTTTTTAGAGTTGAGGTACAAACACCATAATAAATTAGTTGTTAATCCTCCCAATAGGATGATAACATAAGTTACATTATTCTGATATAAAAACTCGCCTTGTCCAGGATTTAAAGCTTTCCAGGCTTCATTTGCTTCGTGAGCCATATCTTTTCCGGCATCAATACCAAAAGCAAAACAAGCGCTAAGAACACCTGAAATAATGGAAACTGTTAAGCCTAACCCTACTTTGTATTCTGTGTTTTCATTTCCACTGTCCTTTTCTTTTAGATCATTTTCTTTCATCACACCTGCCTTACCACAGATAATGATACCTATAACAGATATTACAATTCCGATAAGTACCATTTGTCCCCAAGGACTGTGTAACAGATCAGAAAATGAATCTTTTCCGGCAGACGGATTAATATCATAATAAATTGAAGGAATTAATGCTCCAAATACAGAGCATAACCCTAAAATAATAGAGCTTCCCAATGCGACGCCAAGGTATCTCACCCCCAAACCGTATGTGAGACCACCTATTCCCCATAAGACTCCAAAGAAATAAGTTAACCAAAGGATATTTCCATTGGTATGTTTAATAATATCTACATAGCCCGGAATGGTTAAATACGCAGCCAAAGGAGGAACGATTAACCATGAAAACAAACCTCCAACTATCCAATAACTTTCCCAGGACCATCCCTTTACTTTTTTATAAGGGATATAGAAGCTTCCCGATGCGAAACCTCCAATAAAGTGAAAAATAATTCCGAGTATCGTTTGCATTTATGAGTATAATTTAAGTTAAGCTAATTTAGATAGTTAACTTTATACTTCTGTCATGCACTGTTATGCCATAAGGTAATTTAGAAGATTGATGTAGAACTGTATTCAGGAAATT
>NZ_JBEBVH010000014.1:0-29114 GCF_040392825.1 Pseudopedobacter sp. | reverse complement strand
CTTTCACATTTTCTCGATATTTGCGCCTTCTATCCTGAGCACTTAAAGTCAAATCAATAGCAACTGTTCGTCCATTGGGAAACAGACCTCCTAACCCTTTAAAAAGATTATTTTGTTCTGAAAACGGGTTTAATCTCAGAAAAACTGAAACAATATTATTTTCTGTTAAAAACGACAGAAAGCTTCTTTCGAAAGATTCAATAATGTCTCTACCTAAATCACTAATCCTCAGATTAGAAATCGGGCCTCCATAACCATATGCAGATGTTAGATCATAATAAACCGTATTTGGAATAAGGCGCTTAAGAAAGGGAATAGCTATAAAACCCCAATCTTCTTCGTAAACAAACAAAAAAGCTTCTTTATCTTTTTCTAAAAGATGATAATCATGAGTTTGACAAAAAGCTGTATCTAAAGCACTATCTAAATATTTACTCCATTGTCTTTTCTCACTGATTGCAATTAGATGTATCATATTTATGGTATTTGTAAAACTTTAAGGGGAATTAAGTATATAATTAAAAAAACAAATCACACATAGCAAGCAACTACAACTGGATTTCTTTCTCTAATTCTTTGATAGGTTCTCGCATTAAGATTCATCCAGAAAAAAGGACTCTGATCTTTCTTTCCGTCTTGTTTAAACCCTAATGAATGATATATTTTTTTTGCATTTGTATTTTCTTTATGCACCTCCAGTTTAACCATATTTAAATGGAGCTCGTCGAAAGCAAAATCCAATGCTTTAATTACCGCCGATTTACCTATACCTTTACCCCATAACGTGGTTTCGCCAATAAAGAGATGCAATTCCGCATCTTCATCACTGAGGTTTATAAGCTGAATATTACCTATATATCTCTCATTTTCTCTGAGGCAAATTGCAAACCTATACTCGTTTTTATTACTAAGTACCTTCTTAAGCCATTTAGTCTCAGTTTCCAGGGTAATTTCTGTCAACGGACGAAACTTGGTAAACTTCCATATTTTTGGATCGTTTCTCCACTTGTACAACGTTTGAGCATCTTCCAAATTAAGCTCTCTTAAATAAACAGAATTATTCATATTATTTGCTTCACTATATTTACGATTCGATTCATATCTTCTCCATCATACCTATGATCTATAGGAATAGCAACGAGATGTTCGGTTAGGTAATTTTCAAACATTTTCTCGCTTGTCCACTTCAATACATTTGGCCAATATGTAGCAACGTATATTCTTTTATCTATCAGTTTTTTCTTAATTCGCTTATCTATCAAAAAGGGGTACACCATTGGTCCATCAATATTTTCCATATTAATGAACAGCGTATTATACCGTCCTAAGCCATCATGAATAATTTTAAAGTTTTGGGTTCTTATATACCTGCATTTCTCATAGTCTATTCCGGAAAGTATTCTCTGTGTTAACTTAGACATGAGTTTAATAGGACCATTGCAAAGCAAGTTGTTATTATCCAGATAATCCTGATAGCCGTCCTCTATGCCTAAGTCTATACTTTTTATTAAATGGGACATTCTTAATACAGAAATGTCTCTATCTAATTTGGTAGACATTAGATTATTGCTTTGCAGATAGGCTCCGTCAGAAACTCCAAAAAACTTTCTACAGGAGTAAAACGTATCAATTCCTTTTAGGGGCTTCGAAAAGAATGCCTGAGAATTATCTATAACCAGATTCTTTACAGACCTGCTTAATCTATTTACTGTTGTCTCTTTAATTCCAAAATAATTAGTATAAAGTAAACATTCTGTAGGCAGCATTCTGAAATCTATTATAGGATCCAGATTTTTATCAATTGTGTAGAAATGGAATGGAACTCCTAATTTCTTTAAAGGTTCTAAAAGTACTTCGCAAGTATAATAGGGTAAGTAAACCAAAGAGAATTGATTTGCTCGCAGAATATATTCAAAGGCATTTCTAGCTGTATTTAACTTGATTAAATCAGGATAATACTCTTCTACTGATGGCAACTGCAATTCTATATAGCCGCCAATTGCCTTTACTCGTCTGGCGTAGTGTCGCATGAGTGATTACAATTTTTTGGAAAGTTTATATTGATTAAAGTCAATCTACGTTAAGACTGATTGATGCCTGTTTTAATTTAACAACACAGGTGTGAATGGGTATTCTCTTGAGTTGCCATTGTTTTCTATAATAGAAACCATATGTTTATTGACTTTGTAGACATCAAACTTATCTGCGACATATTTATATCCATTTTGTCCAAAAGAAATGATATCGCCAGGCGTCGACAAGAAGTGTAACATCTTATCGGCCAGTTCAAAAGCATTTTTCACAGGGATTAAAAAGCCTGTCTGTTGCTCTTTTTCTAAATTCACAGTTTCTCTGCATCCTACAGAATCAGTCGTTATAACTGCTCTTCCCATAGCCATTGCTTCCAATAAACACCTGGGAACTCCCTCTCCATAATAAGAAGGTAAAACAACTACAGCAGAGGCCCTTATGTATGGTCTAACATCGTCAACTTCGCCTAAATATTGTATTACATTGCCTGCTTTTATTTCATTGAAGAGCATTTTATCTATTGCATCTATATTATTGTCATAAGCTCCTATTAGGGTGAAAGATACATTATCATATTTTTCTTTAACAATTTTTGCCGCCTCATAAAACTCCCTGACTCCTTTCGCATTGATTAACCTGGAAATCATTAGAAAGTTACAAGTCTTTAATGTTGGTTTTGAGAAATTATAATGACTTAAATCTACACCTGAACCATTTACTACAAAGACTTTTTGTCTATTAGATATAATATTCTCATTAACTAAAGTCTTATAGTCATCTTTGTTTTGCAACACTATTTTAGTGTTTTTTGAGCTTAAGCTTAATTTTAAAAGATATTTTGTAATAATGGAAACAAGTCTTTTTTTTGAATTATTCTGCGAAAAATTGTAGCCCAATCCCGTTAGCATAGGTACTATGTTAGAAACATTACAAAACGTAGCAACTAAACTACTATATATCACGGGCTTAAAAGCATAAGAAAAACAAACAGTCGGTCTTAATTTTATTATCAGTTTATACAACTGAATAATATAACGTATATCGGAAAATACGGATACATTACTAGATTCAAGAGTATTCTCTTGAATATGAACTCCAAGAGCATTTAACATATAACGTACATTATGCTGTTTTATCTCGGGAGTGAATACCCAAACTTCGTTATTAATCGTCAGCGCTTCTATAAGCTTACCTCTAAAGTCTAATAGAGATTTAGAAGAATCGCATACAATTAGTATCCTTTCTATATTTTTCATAGGTTTTTAATTGGTTAAGAGGTGTATAGATATATAGTTGGGTAGCTTACATAGAAGATAAATCAGATCGTAAAATCAGGCATTTAATACATGACATTTTAAAATATAAGTATCAAATAGGCTATAAAATACCTTGGAACGGTTCAATGGTCTTTTCTGAACTGCAATCTATAAAGCTGCAGTAGAAGGTCTTAAGAATAAAAAGTAGCATAACTACTGTACTGTTTAACTCAACCGGTCAAAATAGTTGAAATTAGTAGTTTTTTAATCAAATAATACACTTTATAATGGTTAAAAGAGGATTGTCTAAAAAGTAGAGCCAATAAGTTTGGTATTGAACGACTCTTTTTACTTTTTAGACATCTCTTTCTTTTTGTTTATTATGAAAAACTATCTTGGTCCTGCTCCATTTTTCACTACACTTGGAACATCTTGTGCAGCAATTAACGCAGATTTATATTCATAATCTGGCAACCAGGTAGAGGCTGCTGTGGTTATTTTATTTGCTCCGGAATTTTTATAAATATTTGTATTTGCACCACTAACTACACCTGGCTTCGCATTGTAATCGGTCTTAATCGGAGTATTCTGATTTTCGAAATAGTTATTATCTGTTCTAACTGTAGCATTCATTGTAACACCTATTCCATAACCGCTTCCATTAGAAATGTAATTATTAAAACAATGAATATAGCCGAATCTTGTAGAAGGTTGTCTTTCTGAATTATTGTAAAAATAATTATTATGAAGTGTAACTCTGAGATGACCTATATCAGTAGTCTGATTATCTCCGCTACCAATTAATAATGCTATATGGCTATCATGAAATTTATTCCATGATATAGTAACATAATCCGATCTGTCTGTGACTTCTAATAATTCATCGTAATAATCCCAACCGTGATTTCTGTCATGCCAAAACTCACAATGATCAATCCATATATGATGTGAGGCAAATTTTATTGTAACGCAATCTGCCCCAACAACATTGCTGATTTTCATATTTCTTACAATCACATTATTCACCTCAAACAATGCTAAACCTACACCTTCTAAGGAGGCTCCATTTATTCCTAAAATGGTCTTGTTAGAGTTTACCTTAATCATTCCGGTACCTTTAAAGTTACCCGAAACCTGAACTATTAATGGCTCTGAAGAAGCGACTGCATTAGTAAAATCTTTTAAAGTAGTCACAGTCACAGTCCTGCCCCCCTGACCTCCGGTTGTTTTTCCATTTACAGAAGCGAAACCAATAGGATATTCACCATTTACCGGAATACTAGCAGACGGGGACTGGTCCGTCTTATTATCGCCTGAGCCATAAGTATAGGAATATACTCTTCCATTAGTTAGCGGATTTGTATTATCCGAAGCAGAAAAGTACAAACTTGTGCCCCAATGGCTAAACCTACCACCTCCAATATTTCTTATATCTCTGTGTAAAGCATGTGCCGGGCCAATTTCTTTTCCGTTTTCAAATAATTTTAAAGTTGATGCAGTAGGTTGTGATTCAGAATCTCCAACTTCTGGAATGTCTACATAATAAGCGTAACTGGATTCTTTATAGCCCTTAGTTAAATCTAATTTAGTTTGTCCGCTAACTGAAGAGGCTACTGTTGTTTCTGTTTTTCTCCTGGCACTTTCTTCATCGAGATTTGTAATTTCATTTGCCTCTTTTTGACATTGAGAAAAAAGAAGTAATGCTAATAAAAACGACGACATAAGTGTTCGGTTTTTAAAATTGTTTCTGGTCATTTTTTAATTCTTTTTTGATACTTCCTTTAAACGGCTTCTAAAGCCATAGGATACACCTCAAAGAATTAGGAAAACAATTTTTTATTTATATGACATTCGGTGTTGTAAATGAAAATTTGATTTAAATAAATAGAAAATTTAATCAGAAAAACAACTAAACTATATTAATTCTACATAAGAGAAAATTTGAATAAAAATGTTATTTTTAAAATCTAAAATTCAAACAAAATACCAACAATATCTTGCTCAAAAAAAATAATTGTTTTTGTTTTAATGTATCAAATTTGTTACTTTATTATAAGAAATAACAATTTAAAATTCCCTGATATTGGTCATATCGCGTCATTCAAATATCATTTAAAAGTCATTTAAAAGTAATATTTACATGTTTAAACAGCGATATGATGTTCGTGTTGATTTAAGTAGTAAGTTTTATACCAATCTGTAAACTTTTTCACACCTTCTTTTACAGATACTTTTGGTTCATAATCAAATTCTCTTTTTAGGTTTTTGACATCAGACCAGGTGCATTCCACATCTCCATCTTGTAGCGGCAAATAAGTCTTAATTGCAGTTGTTCCTAAATTGTTTTCAATTTCGGTTATAAAGCTCATTAAGTCGATAGAATTGCCCCTCCCGATATTAAACACACGATATGGCGCTTTAGAACGGGAAGGATCTGGTACTAAACCACTCCATGTGTCGGTTCCTTTATAATTAGGATTATCTATTACTGTGATAACGCCTTCTATAATATCATCAATATAAGTGAAGTCACGCTTCATATTTCCGTTATTGAACACCTGGATAGGTTTTCCTTCAGAAATTGCCTTCGCAAATAAAAATCCTGCCATGTCTGGCCTACCCCACGGTCCATAAACAGTAAAAAATCTTAAACCGGTAGTAGCAATATTAAACAAATGACTATAGGCATGAGCCATTAACTCGTTACTCTTCTTAGACGCAGCATAAAGGGAAACCGGATGATCTACATTATCTTTTACATCAAAAGGCATTTTTTTATTTAATCCATACACACTGGACGAGCTTGCATAGACTAAATTCTTTACGTTAAAATGCCGGCAGCATTCCAATATATTTAGGAAGCCTTTAATATTTGTTTCTATATAGGTTCCGGGGTTAACTAAACTGTATCTTACTCCAGCCTGGGCTGCCAGATTGCAGACCGCATCAAATTTGTGTTTTTCAAATAAGACGTTTAAACCTTCGCTATCAGTAATATCAAGCTTTGCAAAGGTGTAGTTTTTTGAAAGCGAACTTTGAATTTCTTTTCTATATGTTATTGTTTCCTGGTAAATACCTACCTGCGCTAATCTGGCATACTTTAAATTGACGTCATAGTAATCGTTTAGATTATCTACTCCTATAACTTCGTCTCCCCTTTGCAATAAACTGTTTACCAAATGGAAACCAATGAAGCCTGCGCTTCCAGTCACTAAAATTTTCATGATAGAATTATTAAAGGTTAATAGAATATGTTTTGTTGATATGGAACTCTACTAAGAAAGCTGGAGTTCTTCTAAACGATAAGGAGCCCCGCTAAGAGGAATCATGTTAGATTTTAAATTTTTATGCCATACTTCCAGAGCGAAAATATTGTATAAGATTTTAGCGCGCCGCTCATCTGATATTTTCACTTTTTTTGAAAGTAAGTTTTCTACAAACTTCTTCTCAATCAACTGCGGATAGATCGCACTTCCAGATAGCAAATAGTCATTAACGATTTCCTTAAGTTCGGTTTCCATCCATTTTTTCAAAGGAACTTCGAAACCTCTTTTCGGCTGATTGATTAAGTTTTCAGGAAGATATTTTCTTGCCAGATTTCTTAAGATATATTTGGTCTGCAGGTTATTGATTTTAAAATTGTCTTTCAAACCCGGAGCAAACTCTAGTATTTCTTTAGATAGAAACGGACTTCTTCCTTCTAAAGAATTAGACATTGTCGCGATATCCATTTTCGGAAGCATATCGCTAAATAAAATGGCCTCAAAATCAATAAGAAGTATCTTACTTAATGCAGATAATTTATAGCTTTTATACCTCAATAAATCATCTTCAATCTCTTTCAAATCCGGTTGTTTTATAAAATGTTTTTCAAATCCCACCAAAAGATCATAAGAGGCTGATGTATATAATTCAATATCCTTTTTGTAGCTGCCAAATTTTAGCATACGATAGAAGTAATTATACCTGCTTTTTTTTTCGTTTGCTATAGGAAGCAAATTTAAGAGTGATTTAAAAGCAGTTTTTGAAAAGGTAGAAGTATTGAAAAAATCAAAGTATCTAAACGGCACATATCTTCTGTATCCTCCAAAGAGCTCATCGGCACCATCTCCATTTAATACTACAGTTATATATTGTTTGGCTGCTTTAGAAACGTAATAGCTTGGTATTGCAGAGCTGTCACAGAATGGTTCACCGTAACTGATCAGAATTTTTTCAATATCATTTCTTAGATTTGAAAACGATATGTCCACTACTTTATGATCGGTTCCATATTGCAGGGCAACCTCTTGCGCCAGCATAGATTCGTCATATGCACCATCTAATTTTACGGTAAACGTTTTTAGAGACTTTTTATAATTTGCGGCAATAGCTGTTACCAGACCACTATCTATTCCTCCACTAAGAAAACAGCCCACATCTAAATCAGAACTCTCTATTCTTCTTTTTACAGCCAATCTTAATCTGGAATCCAATTCTCGTATTGCATCTGCATATTCTATCTGGCTTTGTTTAAAATAAAATTTACTGATATCAAACCACTTTTTAATTTCGTAATTTCCTGTAACTGTATCTATTTGTAAATAAGTTCCCGCCTGTAAATCGGAAATCTCTTTGTAAGGAGTATCTTTTTTATAATGATAGCCTATATATAGGTAGGATGATAAAGATCCGTAATTAATTGCAGGTCGGGTTATTTTATACAAAGCGTTCAGCTCGGAAGAGAATGCAAATGCTTCTCCCTTCTGATATATATATAAAGGCCGTTTTCCAGCTCGGTCGCGAGCTAGGTACAGTTGTTTTTCTGCTTCATCATAGAGTGCGAATGCAAACATGCCATCAAATTCATCCAACATACTAATGCCCAACTTTCTATAGAGCATAAGGATTGTTTGGGTATCAGAAGTCGAGGGTGAATAAAGTCCATATTTCTTTCTCAATTCCAAATGATTATAAATTTCCCCGTTAAAAACTATGCTTAAGCCTTCTTTACACATAGGCTGCTTTCCCATCTCGCTTAAATCTTGAATGGCCAACCTGGTATGATAAAGCTCAATATTATCTTTCTGGTAAAATCCCCTGTCATCAGGACCTCTATGAAATAGGCTACAAAAAACCTCAGACGCTCTGTTTGAAACGCTTAAATTAATGGTTCCGAAAATTCCACACATAATATTATGTTAATCAATAAGAATTGGAACGGACAATCCTTATCCGTTCCAGGTTTATAATGGTTTTGATTATGATGATTATGCTATTGACCGAACAGTAGAAAGCCAATGCTGCATAACAGCATCTTCTGAAAAGTTTTCTGCTATATAAGTTTTTCCTTTTTCTCCCATAGCAGATCGCTGTCTGGCACTTAACGCCATCAGTGCTTTCATTTTATTTGCCAGATCTGTTGGATTTTCTCTTTCAGACAAAAATCCACATTCTGCAGATTCTAATATCAATCGGTTACATTCTATATCCGTCACTACAACTGGCTTTTCGTTTGCCATAGCCTCTAACAGTGCATTAGGCATACCTTCTGAAAAAGACGACAAAACGAATGCGTCGGATTGCTGTAAATAGGTCTGTGCATCCGACTTAAATCCCAGTATTCTTACATGGCTTTCAATTTCTAAATCTTTAATCATTAACTCAGCCCAGGACAAATATTTTTCGTTCAATCCGCCTATTATATCTACCCGAAAATTTAGTTCTTTAAGCTTAGCTATTGCCCGAAACAAAGTTTCATAGTCCTTATTCCACCTAAAATGCGCTACACATATCCAAACAAAATCAATAGATTTAACATTTAAAATATCTTCTTTTTTGGGAATCGAAATGCTATTGTGTATCACCTTTCCCTTAATATTCACCAGCCTTTTCTTCTCAAAATCTGTTTTAGAAGCTACCGAATTATAAACTATTTCGTCATCCAATCCATTTGTGATCTTAAAAGGGATATACCATTTTCTGGGAAGTGCTGCTATGCGAATGCTCGAGATGAGTTTGAATTTAAAAAGGATCTTTAGTAAACGGGCAAAAATAATGGCAATAAACATAAAGGCGATAACCACATCCGGTTTGTAGTTTTTGGTGATAACGTAAAGGGTTCTTAAATTAAAATAAAAGTTACCTTGCCAGCTTTTCAGAAATATTACCGGAATACCTTCTTTTTCGTAATCTATTTCAAACTCATTGATTGGGGTAAGAGATATAATCTTAATCCTATATTGCATACTTTTTAGGAAAAGAGCGACTTTTATCAATTGGGTTTCGGCTCCGCCTCTGTTCATGCCTGACGTAACAAAAAGTATCTTATTTTCCATAATTTTACCGGCTATGTATCTTCAACCATTGAGAAAGTACTAATAACTTCCAAATTTGCGGGTACCTATTCCACTTACCATCCATATGTTCTTTAATTATCTCCTGCGTCCTTTTCACATTTATCCCTGGTATATTCTCAAGTTCTGTTTTCGAAAGATTATCCATAACATAAGCCTTTAACTCATTTCTAAACCAATCTTTAAAGGGCATGGTAAAACCAGATTTCGGTCTTTCAAATAACTTCTTAGGTAAATAATCATAAAGAATATCTTTGAGAATAGCCTTTTGATTTCCACTAGAATATTTAAAACTTAATGGCAGACTTCTGCTAAATTCTATGACTCTATAATCCATTAATGGTGCTCGTGACTCTAACGAAAATGCCATAGAGGCTCTATCTACTTTAGTATTTATATCACCATTTAAATATGTTTTTATATCGAAATCTGATACTTTTTCCAGAAAGTTTTTACTTGGAATATCCGAGAAAATATGTAAAAACTGTGTATCCATTCCCCGTTCCGGTTCAGCAATCCAAGAATTTTCTAAACCTCCAAACATTTTAATATAAAGACTTTCAATATCTTTAACTCCAATTCCCATTCCCACCAATTTATGTTTGTAATTTGGTGACATACAAATTAACTTACCTATTGATTTACGAAGAGGTAACGGAACTCTAAATACACTGTTATTTACCAAGTTAATCCACTTATATCTCGAATAGCCCGAAAAGGCTTCGTCTCCTCCGTCGCCACTGAGAGCTACGGTTACCTTCTTTCTGGTATGCTTACTTAGTAACATAGTTGGAATAGCACTTGAATCTGCAAATGGCTCATCATAATATGATGAGAAATTATTAATCAAATCTATCCCCTCGTCATAATTGCACAATATGGTATGGTGCTCTGTCCTCAGATTCTCTGCAACCTGAATCGCATATTGACTTTCGTCAAATCCCCTTTCCGCAAATTTGATCGAAAATGTTTTTACTTTATTTGCTTTACTGGCGGCTATAGCTGCTATTAAAGACGAATCTATTCCACCTGATAGAAATACCCCAAGCGGTACATCTGCATGCATCCTCAATGAAACAGCATCGGATAAGAGATCCTTTAATACAGATCTTGCTTCGTGATAATCTCCTTTGAACTGATTTATTCGCTCAAAATCAATATCCCAATATTTTTCTATTTCTAAATTCCCATTTTCTAAATCGTACCAGAACAAGCTTCCTGCAGGCAGCTGCTTTATTTCTTGCCAAATTGATTTCGGTTCTGGTATGTATCCCCAAATCAGGTAGTCATTTATAGACTGATAATCCAAAGAGAGATTTCTATTTATTTTTATTTGAGAAGACTGGCTTCCAAATTCAAAGACCTTTCCCTGATGACTATAATATAAAGGTTTTTTGCCTAACCTATCGCGAGCGCCAAACAGTTGCTGCTTTTTTTCGTCGTAAATTACAAAAGCAAACATTCCATTAAACAGGTTCACACATTCCTTTCCATAAGCTAAATATGCGGCACATATAACTTCAGTATCAGAAGTTGTTGAGAATGAATAACCTTTCTTAGCTAAATCTGCTTTTATCTCGTTATAATTATAAACCTCACCGTTGAATACGATCTTTAAATGAAGATAAGTAAATGGCTGATTAGAACGCTTATCTAAGTCCAGAATCGCTAGCCTATTGTGTCCTAATATTATCTTATCTGTTTCCATTATTCCGCAGTAATCCGGACCACGAAAATTAATAATTCCTAATTTAGTAAGTATAACATCGTCGTTGTACTTAACGGTAGATCCATAAATTCCACACATATATAGAAGGTATAAGTTTATTTAAAGCATAAGCTGTTATAAGACGCAAGCAGGTTTTCGTATTGTTTTACTATTTTCTTTACTCCAAATCGCTTGTCAACATCATTTTTAATAGATTCACGATCCCAATGTTTATTACAGGCTTTTAAAATTGCTCTTTCAAATGATTGTAAATCCCCCAGATCTATTATATATCCATTGAAATCATGACGTAATAATTCATTTATTCCACTTACCCGGAATGCCACCACTGGAACACCCACAGAAAAAGACTCCAGCACTACATTAGGAAAACCTTCTGCTATTGAAGGCAAAACCATCAGATGATGCTGTGAAATCAGTTCGGGAACATTCTTCACCAAACCTTTTAACTCTATCCTATCAGTTAGTTTAAGTTTCTCTATTTTAGATCTGATTTCCTGCTCTAAGGGCCCCTGACCAACAATAGTTAGCGAATAAGTTACAGGCAGTTTTTTCATAACGTCCAGAAAGCAAAGAATCCCTTTTTCTACCGCTAAACGAGCGACAATAATAATTTTTTTTGTATCTGATTCTTGTTCTTCCTTTGCTATAAGGTTCGTTGTCAGTACTGGATTGTGTATCACAACTAGCTTATTCTTATCAATACGGTAATGATTTGCCATAGTGTATTTTATTTCTAGAGACTGACAAATGGCAATGTTTACTCTCTTATAGGTAAAAGGCACAAATAAATCCCAAAATTTTTCTTTTATCCCACCTAACCTCGCCATCAAATCTGACACACTGGACTCTCTGCCTATTAACAAGGGAATACGAACGAAAAGCGATACAAAACTTAGTAAAGTATTAATATGACCACCGGTTGAAAAAATGGCTTCCGGCTGTTCTTCTTTAATCAATTTACATAACTTAAAAAAAGACGCTGACGCTTTAATTGTATTAAGATTAATGAGATTAACATTTTCTAAATTTATTGGAAAGAAAGGATTCCTGGAATCTAAAAGAACCAAACTTACATCAAAAGCTGTCTTATCGAAGTATTTTGAGAGAATCCAAAAAACACGTTCGGATCCACCAGCCCCAAGATGACTTACAACAAAAAAAACTTTTTTTTTCATAGCCAGAGATTTAAATATCATTAAACCAATTTAGAAGATGCTAAAATTGAGTAGCACAAGGCTTTAAAGCGGATTTTTAGATAATTTCTATAACTAAGTTTTTTTAAGTCTGAACGAAACTCAGTTAAATAATTATTATATCCTACGTTCATTTTCTTCGCATTTCGAAAACCACTGAACCTGTTAGATAGCCTATCTTCCCCAATATCATCGTATAATCTTATAGCCTTATCATCAAAAAAAACACTATGTCCCTTTTTGACAATTTTCAACCATGTTATACTTTCAAATCCCCTTAAGTCTTCTAATAAGTTCTCTTTAAGTATTTTCGTTCGACAAATCGGCAAATATTCACCAACAGATTGGGTCAACATTTCTTTGTAAGATTTAAATCCATAGAAATTTGGGTTATACATCAAACTCCCGTTCCTCATTAGTTTGGAACCGGCGAAATACATATCTATCTCTTTTTCACCTAATTTCTTTATCAAATAATTTAAGCCATTTTCGCAAAGCAGATCATCCGAATCCAAAAGAACTACATATTCAAAACTTGCATGCTGAATTCCTGTGTTCTTGGCCGCCGCTACTCCTTTGTTCTCTTTATGTTTAATCAGTTTTATCTGATACCGGACAATATAATCTTCTAAAATTTCCAGCGTGTTATCGGTAGAGCCATCGTCAACAACCAAAATTTCGGCATATGATTGCCAATCAGGCTGTTTTAATACACTATCTATTGACCGGACAACTTTTTGAGACCGGTTATAAGTGGGAATAACAAATGAAAATAACATATTAATAGGAGTTTTGCATTCTATTCAAATGTAGAATACTGAAATATAGAAATAGTGTTGGTCCATCTGCGCTAATCAGCCATGCATTATGAGACAATGAATTTATAGATGCTCCTAAAAAGGAAAAACATAAACATATGAGCAATGCATTTTCTGGCTTTCGAATACTTTTTACTGCATGAACAGATATCTTAAGCACTTGGCTGTAAATTATCCATAAAAGAATAATACCTATTATAGGCCCCAAATAGGTAACGAACATTAAATAGGCATTATGAGATGTTATACCAGAAGAAAAAACTGGATTTCTGTAAATTACGTCGCCCCAATTTTTACCGTAAAATATGAGCCCTAGAGGATATTCGGAATATATATTCAAATTTTCCAGCATTAGACCAGAGCGATTGAATTCATCGTCGTTATTGATATTCTTTGTTAGAATGTTGTTTGTTTCATCTGTACTGTCTTTTAAAACTGTCGTATAAAACGTTATTGCCGCTATAATTCCTAAAAACAAAATTACAACTGCCTTGTGACGGTAGTAGAGCAGCATAAACACAGATACACAACATACAAAACCAACAAAAGCAGATCGCTGCATCCCCAAGTACAAAAAACCAAGGCAAATCAAAAAAGCTATAATTTTAAACAGAAAATGTTTTTGAAACAAAACTGTATAGATAAATAGAAATGGAACAAGTGCTGCCAGCTGGTAGCCAAAAGTAAACTGATAAACCGCAATACCTGAAGGACTTTGCATTACCTTTTCGTCCATTATTAACTCTCTAATCTGCTTTGTACCCGGGTAGAAATGATCCATGACCATTACTATAGCAGAAAAAATTAATAACCCATAAAACACATATATAGATACTTTAAAGCGCAGGCTGCTATTCCCTATGAAGTTATTAAAATAGAGACTGCACATAAGTATTCCAATAGCATAGGAAGTAAAAGATTTTAGCTCCTGTAAACCTATTACATAATAAAAGAATACTGAGATTAGTAATACCAATAATTCTTTTGTATATAAAAAATTATTAATCTTTGTTCTAAACAGCGTAATTAAAGGGATACCAAATAATACTGGAGCTGGTAATCTAAAAATCTCTGTCATAAAAACCCCATAGGTTAATGCGTATAGGTACAAAACCATCAATAAAGCAACAATATATTTCATAAAACTATGTTTATCAACTAATTGCCTTTTTTATATTTTCTATAAACAACTGTGAATCGTAGACCAAACACTTATACATTTGCTGGCCCTCATTGGCTATCTCTTTGTAATGCTTATGATTACTTATTATGTCTTCCAATTTACCTGAGAGATTTTCCAAATCCCATGACAATGGAATATAAGTTTCGTTTGCAATAAAAATATTTGGATAAGTATCCAAATGTTCCATAGCTGGTTTAACTAATAGAGATCCGGAAATAAAGGCTTCAAAATCACGATAGCAAATTTCTCCCCAACCGTAAGGGCTAATGCATAATTTTGAATTCCTTAACTCTTCCCAATATTTTCTTTTGGCTACCGAAGGACCTTTTGTTACTGTTAAAGGGGTTGCATCTAAATATGTCAGAACTTTATTACGCTGTTCTGAAATTTTATAAGAACCAGTCCAATCTTTATGAATTGTTCCTCTGAAGGTTAGATCCAGAGCTCTCTGCTTATGTACGCTGCTAAAATTTATTGGATATAGGTTATAACCTAAATAATTACTTAACCGGCTCATTTTGTAACCGAAATATCTGTAATCATTCAACCCTATATTCCATCCTACCTTAATTTTATGTAATTGAGAGACCGGACAGGGATCAAACATATTGATATGACTTTCGGGCTGTTGATTATTTAACCAGATACGTATATTATTTCTTTTTGTATAATAGCTTTTGTCTTTTAAAACCTGTTTCTTTAAAAAAACATCTACCATTGGTATTATTGAGAAATCATGAGAGCCGGTTGAATCTGCTGCGTCAAACCATATCAGCCGTTTAACAGTTTTTCGCATCTCGCTTAAAAAAGTCAGTACTTCTTCAGTATTCTGTTCATTTCTGGTGTTAATATTCTGCCAGCCCATGTCGAAGTACCTGGAATGGACTATTAAGTAATCCGCATCTTTAATTTTATTATCAGTATGTTTATGATGGCAACTTACCTCTAAACCATTTTCTTTAAACTGATTTTTCCATCGGTAAAATGGATGAGTTTCGGAGTAAAAACGTTGTTTAGGCCAATCTAAGATTCTTAATGTCTTCATTTTGTATCAAAAATGTTTTTACCAATCAACTACCTGTCTTTAAAGAAAACGTTTCTTATAGTGAGAAAGATGATTTTAATGTCTGTCCAAAAATTATGTTCTGCAACGTACTTAAGATTAATTTCTGCTTTTGAGGGCATAATATATCTGATATAATAATCTTCCGGGTCAGGAACATTTGCCAGCATTTCATTTTCATCCATATACTTTATAGATGCCCAATCGGTTATACCAGGCTTTACACTCAGTATTTTCTTTTGGCGTTCATTATACAGATCCACGTACTTACTTACTTCAGGACGCGGCCCTACGAAGCTCATATCTCCTTTTAGGATATTAAACAATTGTGGTAACTCGTCTAACTTATATTTTCTTAACCAACGGCCGCTCCTGGTTACCCTTTTATCATTGTCACCAACTGTCAGCAGCCCTTGTTTATCAGATCCGGTAAGCATAGTTCTGAATTTGTACAGAATAAAGCTCCTTTTATTTTTTCCCACTCTGTGCTGTCCATAAAAAACTCCACCTCTGGAATCCAGTACAATCAACACAGATATGATAATAAATATTGGGAGGAATATTAAAATGCCTGTTAATGACATAACAATATCAAACACTCGTTTTATCGACATGGCAACCTCCTTTTAAGAAGCATTTTTTAATACTTTTTTACTTCTGTACAACTGCTCTTTAACTGCATTTATCACATTTATAATAACATAATCTATTTCTACATTAGTTAATTGCGGATAAATAGGCAGAGAAATCTCACAAGCATATTGTTTGTAGCTATTTGGATAATCTTCTATCTGATAGCCAATACTTTTAAAATAGGTAAGCATGGGCATAGGAATAAAATGTACATTGGCTGTAATTCCCTTGCTTATCAAATAATTAATTATTTGATCTCTTCCTTCTTCTGTAATGTCTCTTACACGTAAGGGGAATAAATGGTAAGAAGACTCTCTTTCGCTATCCAGTAAAGGTGGCGGTACAAACCAGCTAAACAGTCTGAATGTATTACAGTATTTATGAGCAATTTTCTTTCTAACCGGTAATAATAAATCTTTGTATTGCCTGATCTGAGCCAACCCAATCGCTGCACAGATATCTGGCATGTTTATCTTTAAACCATTAAAGATAATATCGTATTTCCAGCATGTGCCCATTGTTTTTGTAAAAGCATCTTTAGTTTGCCCGTTTAAAGAATACATCTTTAGGAAAGTATATTCTTTTTCAATATCGAAAGCATCCGGAAGATTTAAGCAGATACATCCGCCCTCTGCAGTTGTAATATTTTTGACTGCATGAAAAGAAAAGATGGTAATATCGCTTTTTTGTGCTGCAGGAACTCCCTGGTAAGTAGCTCCAATAGAATGTGCAGCGTCAGAAATTAAAAGTATCCTTCCTAATTTCAATTGATTTTCCGTCTCCGGGTAAAACATCATCGTCACAGACGAATCTTTCACTATAGTATTAAGTAAGGTATAATTACACGGCCATCCAGCTATATCAACCGCTAAGATTGCTTTGGTTCTTTCGGTAATTGCCTGTCGTACCTTAATCGGATCAATTGTAAAATCATCCAGCACATCTACCATAACCGGCTTAGCCCCCGCATGCAAAACACACAAAGCCGTAGCACAATAAGAATATGCAGGAACAATAACCTCATCTCCTTCCTTCACACCAAACCACTTAAGCATCATAATAGCTCCCGAAGTCCATGAATTCACGCAGATAGCGGCTTTAGATCCCGTCAATTTCAACATTTCCTGTTCCAGTTCTTTAACTTTTGGTCCAGTAGTAATCCATTTAGAATGGAGTGTGTCCATCACGCTGTCTATCACAGCCTGATCAACAAAAGGTGGTGAAAAAGGTATTTTCATAACAATAAATTTTATTGTAATTAATAGCTTAAATCTGATTGGTACATAAGCCTTAACTTACAGGCTCATATAAAAGCTTTTCCCATTCGGCATAAACCGCCGCCGTAGAATTAGTGAAGTTAATGAGCCTTGCTTTCTCACTTAATCTCGCACTTAAGAGTCTGTCTGACAAAAGTCTATCTATATTTTGTGATAGAATTTCTGCGCTTCGCTCTTTTACAAGCAATCCGTTTTCCTCATGTCTGATAATTTCTGATGGGCCAAACTCACAATCCATTGCTATGCTTGGACATCCCATACTCATGGCTTCTATCAATACATTCGGATAACCCTCGGTACGGGACGAAAGCACAAATAAATCTGCATTATTGTAATAATCCTGTATGTTCTTTTGGGCTCCAATAAGCTTTACCCGCTCTATTAAGCCCAAATTGTCAATCTGCTTTTCTAATACTTCCCTGTCTTCTCCTTCACCCACAATAAGTAAATCAACATTTTTATCTTTTATCAAGGCAAAAGCCTCAATTAATAAATCGAATCCCTTTTCATAGCAAAGTCTACCGGCAGCCAGAATATATTTCCTTTCATTAACAGCTTTCTTAGAAATGGGCCCCAGAGCCTTTACTGGATTAATTATTACCTTAATATTATTTATACCTTTTAGGGCCTCGGTACGCAACAATGCTGCCTCAACACCACCACAAGGAGCTACAACACACTTTGATGCCGAATAAATATTATGCAAAAACCAACGTTGTATAATATTTAAAGATTTTATATGATCGGTATTTGTTCGCTCAGAAACAATGTAAGATGTTCTTGTTAGCATACCTACAAAACCCGTCCATAGGTTCGCACTTGTCATGAATGAAATAGCGCAGTCTGGCTTTTCTGTTTTAAAGACACGACGCAATCTACTATAAGTACGATATGCATAATAAACTCTATATAGCATTCCGATCCTGCGGTCTCTAGTTAGATAAATAAGTTTTATGCCCTGGGGAATATCATAAGCTTGCTCTGCATAATTTAGGCAAACAATAGATACCGAATAACCTTGACTGTGGAAAAAAACAGCGAGAGAACTTAAGACTCTCTCTGCCCCTCCACCTTGTAAACTATTGATTACAAAAAGTAATTTTTTAGGCATAACTGAATTAAATTTCAAAATCAAATAAGTGTAAAAAGGGTATAAAATGCCCGCGATATATTTAAGGTCTTGATATCAAAAAGAAAATACCGGTTCAGATAAAAAGCCAGCAGTTTCCTTTTATGCGATGAGGAATACTGAAAATTGCTAATCATGATATTGAAGTCGTCAATAGATCTGTTTTTTCTGATGTTACTATCTATTAAGCTCCATACACCACCGCGATGCAAGCGATACACTCCCATCACTTCTGGTAGTACACACATTTTGCCCGCTGTTTTAGAAAGCGCAAAAAGTTTAAATAAGGTATCTGATCCATAAGTTTTGTAGTACCAATCTTGTTTACTTATATCTCTTACCTGATGGTTGTTTTTAACCATTAATGAACACATTCTGGTTTCTTCTCGGTTTCCCATTAATACGTCCTCGTAATGATATTCCAACCTTATTGGTAAGGGGTTCTCATAAACCAATTCTCCTTTTTCATTAATAACCCTGGTATAATGGCAACATATTGTATAGTCAGGGTTATTTTCCATAAAATCTACTTGTTTTTGCAGCTTCAATGGATCTATCCAATAATCATCTCCATCACATGTCGCAATATATTTGCCCCTGGCTTCCTGAATTACGTTGAGGTGATTCCTGACGGCACCCACATTCTTTGATCCTCCTACTAATTTAATTCTCCCTGGATACTTCTTACAAAGCTGTTCAATTATGGCTCGGGTATTATCTGTAGAGCAATCTTCACCTATAATAAGTTCATAATTAAAATTTGTTTTCTGCATTAAAAAACTCTCAATTGCCTGAGCTATATAGCTTTCGTGATTGTAAGTTATACAGCAAATGCTCACGATTATTTCCTGTTTATTCATGTCAGTTATTTTTACTTTTTAAAATAGTTTCCAACTCCTGCTGTAAAGCTATCGGAACATTTGGCACCGATGTATCTTCGTAATTTTGCACTCTCAGTATAATTCTTGTAATGAAATCGAGGTCTGCAAAAGTTAGAGAATGATAAAGCGGCAAACAAAGTATACGTTCTGATATATCTTCACATACAGGTAGCATTTGATCTGGCAGATATGGCAAATGCGACAATGCGGGATAAAAATAACGACGACAATAAATTTTATCTGCTTCCAAAGCTGCTATGCATTTCAGCATAAGCTCTTGCGTATCAAAAAGTACAGGAAAATAGGAATAGTTATAATCCAGATCCGCATTTAGTTTTGGATAAGATGCCTTTAATTTTTCTAATTTTTTCCAATAGTAAAAAGAAAGCTGCTTCCTTTTTTGAAGAATTCTATCCACATAATTCAGGTTACATAACCCCATTGCAGCGTGGAATTCACTGTTTTTTCCATTAAGTCCTAATTCTTTAAAATCACTGGGCCCATTATGTCCAAAATTCCGTATAAACGACATTTTTTTCAAAAGCTCCGGACATTGGGTAAAAACTGCTCCTCCTTCTATACTATGAAATAACTTAGTAGCATGGAAGCTTGTAGTACTTATATCTCCATATTCAAAAACCGATTTGCCTTTATATTTAGTTCCAAAACAATGCGCTGCATCGTAAATAACTTTGAGGTTATATTTATCTGCTATTTCCTGAATAGCGTCTATATTGCAGGGATTTCCGTATACATGGGTTGCAAGAATTGCAGAAGTAGAAGCGGTGATGGCCGACTCTATTTTGCCCGGATCGATATTAAACGTCTCCGGATCAATATCAACAAAAACAGGTTTACATCCTTCCCAAACAATACTACTGGTGGTGGCTACGAAAGAAAATGGAGTCGTAATAATCTCTCCCGAAAGCTCTAACGCTTTAATGGCAATTTGCAAAGCTATAGTCCCGTTAGAAACATACAAAAGATGTTTTACATCTAAGTATTCTTTAAGCTTTAGCTCAAACTCATTTACCAATGGGCCGTTATTGGTTAGCCATTGCCTCTCCCAAATACTAGCCAAATACTTGTCGTATTCTTCCACTTTAGGAAGAAAAGGTTTTGTTACTGGTATCATTTTTTCAAGATTAGTTGTTTAAGATCATTGATAGCATTAAACTGCATAGCGTAACTGAGAGCTAAATACAACACAAAAAAGAATACAGAGTCTGTTACCACTCTGCCCAAATCCGGAACAGATAATGAGTTATAAAGGAATGTATCTAAACAATAACTGATAAAACCGACTAAAAAAGCCAGGCCTATGCTAGGCGATATATCAGAGAGCTGTTCTTTAACATCATAATTGATAAATTTCCCACTGTAGAAAGAGTTTAAATAGTAAGATAGAACACTTGAAACTATTTGAAAATAAAGCAATCCGTAGATTCCCAAAGGCACTATTAACAAAATTGCGATTACGTTTAATGTCTTTTTTATAGATTCTATCCGAAGTACGAGATCACTCCTTCCCTTTACTTTTAATATGTTAAGATTATAGGAATGAAGCGGATATAGAATATTCGCAATGCAAAGTATCTTAAAAAACGGAACTGCAGGCAACCATTTATCTGTAAGCACAAACCTGATTAACGGTTCTGCAACAATATACAACAGTACAAGAATCGCTACATTCCAAAAGATAACCTGCTGCATTAGCTTCTTGTAAACTTCTTTCAGCTTTACATTATCATTGGAAATTGAGGCAAACATGGGATAAGTCACTTTACTCATCGCTATTGTTATATTTTCGGAAGGTAACTGGCTCAAACTTTCTGCCCTTGAGTAATAACCTAATTTTTCTGCAGAGTAATTTTTACCGATAATAAGAACATATATATTTTTATAAACTATTTCCAGTAAACCAGAAAGTGTCATTTTATATCCAAAGTGAAAATGGGTGTGAAAACTTTCTTTACTAAATTCCAATGTCGGTCTCCAGTCCGAACAAACCCAATGAAATATGGTGATAATGAGTGATTGAACAATGTTCATCCATACCAAACTCCAAACGCCATATCCCAATCTTGCCATAAAAATTGCAAGTATACCTGCTGCTATAATTGCCGGAACTTGTATGAGCGCCTGTGCCTTAAAATTCATCTGTTTCACCAGATGTGCATTCTGAACTACATAGAAAGCGTTAAAAATAAAAGTGATAGAATAAACTCTGATAACCGGGCTTAAAACTTCGTGATTGTAAAATTTTGCTATATATGGTGCGGCGAAATAAATAACTCCATAAATTGCAATACTACCAGCCAGATTAAAATAAAACACGGTCGAATAATCCTTCTGATTTGATTCTGTTGTTCTGATTAAAGACGAAGACAGCCCACTATCTACCAACAGGCTCCCTATTGATATAAAAACTGTAATCATGGCTATTAAACCAAATTCTTCCGGAACCAGTATTCTTGCCAGTGTTATTGTAATTGCGAAACTGATTAACTGTACTCCTATTTGTTGCCCATAAGTCCAGGCTAAGGCAGAGATTGTTTTTTTTCGTAAACTCATTTGGCGAAAAGGTTCCTTTAGAGAATAATCCTGATTACTTTTTCATTAGATCTGCAAGAGGGACTCTTGTATAAATAGCACAGTCCAGATTATTCAAGACCATCAATACTGTTTTACCAGCTACCTGTATAACATTTCCCTCATGATTACACAATGCACCATTTTTTATCAGTACCCTATCCCCAATATTAAGGTCTCTTATACTAGAGACTTCTATTTCCTGGTTTCGACATAAAATTTCCTGGATTTCTTCTATTTCCTGGTTTCTTACCACTGCTGGTTTCCCCATATAATAAATGAAGTTAATTACCCCATGGGTTTGCCTAACCTTTAACTCTTCCTTATAGTTGATATTCACAAAGACATAAGAATTAAAAAGTGGTAATTCGACGTTTTTTTTCCGATCTGCCCATTGGTTCTTAACGGTCCTGACAGGGCAGTACGAGTCTATTCCTTTTTGTTTAAGCAATAGATCTACTTTTTTTTCCCATCTCGTACGGGTATATATAACAAACCATTTTTTATCAACTTGCTGCTTAATCATATTTTCCATAGGTAGTAAAGGGTTTAGTAAAGGGCATGGCTTCGCCAACTCACTTACATGATGACTTTTTTTAGAGATTACATTCTGGTTTATTGTACCTTAAAAAGGTTGTATTCTGCTAGAATTATGTTTTTCAGCTAAAAGACTAATGTATCAAGGGGGTTGATAAATCTAAAGTATCGGCTATATATAGGTAGATTGTAAGTATATTTTTAGGCAAGTATCCAAACTAGCCCGCTGCATAAGCATAGCCTCCATAGGAATAAGCCTGCTTATTATTTTTCTTAGCGTCATTAAATACCAGCAGCATATTTTTTAGTTTATTGGTAGCTCCAATATCTTCCAATACTGCCAATTGATCTTTATCTGTGTAATTATACCGAATGAGATAGATGCTGGAGTCTGTATATTTAGCTAAACTAAAAGCATCTGCAACATGGCCTACCGGAGAGGTATCAACAATGATATAGTCAAACCGCTTCTTTAACTCCGTGAAAAAGTTGTCTAACTTCGGACTCATTAACAATTCCGAAGGATCTTCCGGTATTTTCCCACACCCCATAACAAAAAGTCCGGGAGAAACTGTCGAAGGCCTGATTAAATGATCTATATCCGAATTATCATTCTCCAGGTAATCTGTAATTCCCTGCTTCTGCTCCATATTTATTCCTTTCAGCAAATCCGGTTTACGTAAATCAAACTCAAGAATAATTACCCGTTTATTTACCATAGATAAGGTTATACCCAGATTTATTGTGAAAAATGTCTTACCCTCGCCTTTTGTGGTTGAAGTAATTAATAGTACCTGACTATTCCCGTATTCGCTTAAGTGCCTTAAGTTATACCTTATGTATCTAAACAATTCAGAAATAGTGGTACGGCTTCCTTTTTTTACTACAACGGTACCATTATCATCTTTATGCGTTAGTTCACCCAGAACCTTCATTCCCATTGGAATTTGGATATCATTTATGTGATTAACCTTATTGTTGAATCTGTTTTTTCCATAAATAACGGAAATAGGCAAGATAAAACCGGACAATACTGCACATAAATAAATAAGAGCGGTCTTAGGCTTTGCCGGATTTGTCTGATAAGCAGGTTGAGATATCACTTTGGATGTAGGAACTGTGGCAGATAAAGAAAGGGCTGTTTCCTCTCTTTTTTGCAACAAGTAATGATATAGATTTTGCTTTACTACCTGCTCTCTGCTTCTTTCCAGCAATCCTCGTTCTATAACCGGAACACTCCTGATCATTGATTCATATTTTGAAGATTTCGCCAGTAAATTATTTCGTTCCAGCGATAAACCTCTTTTTACATTGCGTAGCGTTTCTAAAATATTTTGTTTAAGTGCAGAAAGCTGCTCATCTATACTTACAACCAATGGGTTCCCCGCTCTGTTGGTCCTCAACAACCGTTGTTTCTCTATTAAAAGTTCGTTATACTTGACCATCAGATTTGTAAGCATCATATCCTTTATACCCAACGCATTAGGTACCTGCTCATTCCTGGTATCGGGTTCAGTTAAATAATCCTCTACAGAATTTATTAAATCCAGCTGTGTCCTAGAAACTGCCAATTGCTGATCATAAGCACCGGAATTCTGTAAACTAACTTGTGCATCAGCATTAATTTCGGTAACACGGTTCAACTGCTTATACCTTTCCACATCCTGTTCTACACCAGATAAATCATTGGTAAGATATTTCAATCGCTTATCTATAAAAGCTATAGTATTTTTAGCTGTTATATTCTTAGTATCAACATTTTCCTGATTGTAGGCTGTTATTAGCTCATTTAGAATATCCATCCCTCTTTGAGGAATCGGATCGTACATCGTAATTAATACAGTATTAGCATCTTTTGCTACCGGTAAAACGGTTATTCCCGCTAAGCTATAATATTCTGATAGGGCATATAGATCTTTAAAACGTAAATCAATAGCTGGATAGGTAGCTTTAAAAGCCGGCCCCTTAACTACTTTAAACTGGTACCCTTTGCCTCTTACCAATTCATCGAACTTATAGTCTTCGGCCTTTTTATTAACAGATAACGTAAAAGTAGAGTCCGATTTTATTTGGATAGAAAACTTAAACTTTTTGTCGTAAACTGCATTATTCAATTTATATGGAATGATTTTTACAGGCATGTTTTTGCCGTATAAAATTTTATCTGTAAAAGTCCCAGGCAAAGTGAGCTCTACATCCATACCTGTTTTATCTAATACTTTGTAAACAAGATCCCTTGATCTTAATACTTCCATCTCATTATCAACGGTTCGTGAAGTTCGGAACATGTTTAGATCACTAAATGCTGTTCCTTTTAACAACCCGTCTCCTTTTTCATCGTCCTGTATGAGCAGGGTACTGGTTATTTTATACTCAGGAGTCGCATAAAGAATATAAACATATGCCACTCCAAGGCATACAATTAGAGCCAGAACAAAGAAAGGCCAATACTTAAAGTATCCTTTAACCTTTTCAATAACATTGTCGTTGTTTTCTAACGATTCTTGATTTTTTGAGTTCATAGTAGATGTTTTGTGATGTTTAACTCAATAAATTATCTCCCCAGCAATGCTGTTCCCAATACAGCTATTGCCGATATCGTTGCGACAACTAATGGCATTAAGCGGTTATTAGGACTGTACTCGATTGCCTTTTCTTTATCTGGCTCGACGTAAACAATGTCATTCTGCTTTAGGTAGAAGTAGGGTGAATTGAGTACGTTTTTTTCGTTTAAATTGACACGGGTTATAATTCTCTTACCTTCACTCTCCCGTATGATAAGCACATTTTCTCTTTTACCGTATACTGTCATATCTCCCGCCATTCCCAGCGCCTCAAGAAGATTTACTTTTTCATTGTTAATGGTAAACGTCGAAGGGTGGTTAACTTCACCTATGACGGTTACCCTAAAATTAAGGAACTGGATATTTACCAGCGGATCTTTAACATAATTATTCAACCTTCTGGCTATAGTTTGCTGCGCCTGTTCCAATGTTTGTCCCTTTACATCAATATCTCCTATCACCGGCAAACGAACATAACCGTCCTTACTAACCCGATACCCTTCACGCTCTACCATTCCATTTTTATTCATATAGCTAGAGTTAAGGGTAAAAAGGTTATTAGATTCACTACTTGGTGTATTAATAGTAATACTCAAAACATCATTTGGTTGTATTTTTGGTTCTACATTATTAACGACAGATCCGGTGTCTACCGATTTCTTATTTAAATCACTAAAATATACCAGGTTTCTTCGTGGACTACATGCTGTAATAAATAAAATTAAATACAACACACATAAGATTTTTATATTACACATAAAGTTAATTTTTATACCACAAACAAGAACTAATAATTAAATAACATTATAAATGTAGAGACAAATCTTTATAAATAAAATGAAGCAAATACTGTTGTAAATCGAATTGTAAATTTTTTACAAGCAACTTTACACTAATAGGAAATACAATTCACATAGTTAACAACTTTTAAAAGCGATTTATATTCGATAACTTAGAAACAACAAATCTTCCACAATGAAAAAAATTATTAAAACCAGATTGGACAGCTGTTATCAGAAGGTCCAGTTTGGAGTCGCTTTGATCGATGAAAGCGACTCTATTTGGTACATAAACCCGTATTTTCAGAAAATTACGGGCATTAACAAAGAAATTATTTCAAAAATACCTTTTCAAAAACTTATTGTAGAAAGAAACATCCAATCTTATCTGGATTTTAAAAAAAACTTTTTTAATAGCACAAATTCCTCTATAAGTCTCACAAAACTTGGCATCAAGAATACCAACTCCGGAGAAACAATATTTGACTTAAATATTGGTATGGAGAAGGAAAATGAAAAAAATTTTCTTATCCTGTTTTTAATTCCTGCCAAAAATGAAAAGGCAGTTATTCATGAAACAAAGGAGCATCCTACCAATTCTAAAAAGCCGTCTTTTTTTAATGATTCTAACCTAAATAACACCCTTTTACACAAGATATGGAACCACGCAGATAGCCTATTATTTATACTGGATAAAGACGGTTATATCAAGCAATTAAATCCAACGGCAGAAAATCGAACGGGTTACGACTCGGCAGAAATAGGAAAAAATAAGATAGATCTTCTAAATAGCGAGCAAAAATCCAGATTGAACCAAACAGAATGGCTTTCATTAAGTTCCTACATCTCGGATCTGGATGAAAATAATTACCTGGAAAAAAGAACTGATACTTCTATTATTAAAAAAGACGGCACAAATCTGGAAGTTGCATTAACACTCGTGAGGTTACCTCCTAATGAGATCTTTAAGGAACAGACCTATTTAGGTATAGCCGAAGTATTGGAAAAAGAGAGAATACTGAAACATGAACTTCGAAAGACACAAGAACTAGTTGCCATTCGGACCCGATTTATTAGTATTGCTTCACATGAACTTCGGACTCCACTAAATATTATACTTTCATCAGCCACGCTTATTTCTAAATATTTAGAATTAAAAAAAACAGACCAGATAGATTTACATGTCGATAGAATATTATCATCAGTCAGTTATATTACCCGGCTTTTAAATGATTTCCTTACTGTTAGAAAGATTGAAGAGGATAAAATAAAGATGGAATATTGTTCTTTCAATATTCCATCTTATATGAATGAAACCATTGCCGAACTCAGAAGTCTATTAAAAAATCAACAAGATATTCGATACCAGCATGAAGGTGATTTATACATTAATTTAGATCCAAAGTTATTTAAGCATATAGTCATCAACTTAATTTCAAATGCAATTAAATATTCTCCGGATAATGGTAAAATTGAAATATTGAGTATAAAAAAGGATGGATATTTGGAAATCTTCTTTAAAGACAATGGAATAGGTATCTCCCAGGCCGATCAGGAGCATCTTTTCGAAAAATTTTTCAGAGGCTCAAATGCGCTTCACATAAAAGGAACCGGCTTAGGTTTAAATATTGTATACAATTATATCAAAATGATGAAAGGAAACATTTTCGTAAAAAGCCAATTGGGCAGTGGAACAACCTTTAAAATTGTGTTTGAAAATTAACAGAAAATGACATTGAAAACAATTCGTATAAGTCTAATCTATACTGTCTTAAATAATCAGAACTCATAATGCCATATTGACACAGCAAATCATCTTTATAGAAAGCTCCCAAATAAAAAATGTACTCTCTTAGGATGATTAGCGGCGTACCGCTTCACTAACTGGCACATGTAAAAATTACTATGACAACGGTCTTCCTGCTTAATGTAATGTTCTATATCTTGTACCTCTTCGTCGCATGACAAGTAGCCCAGCGCATAAATCTTATTATCCTTGTAATAAATATAACTTTTCTCGCCTGCATTTCTGCCTCTATCCAGTACTATAAAACTAAGCGCCCGATCTTCCAGCGAAGCAATGGCTTGCTCTACTTTACTATTATGTCCGTCTGCACGCAATTCTTCACGTAATGCTGTAGTTGAAACAATATTTACAGATTCTGTATTTTTGACATCCCGATAAAATATACACAAACGCTTATCTAAAGAGAACTCTTCTATAAGCCTTAACAAACATTGAGTGGCTTCACTTGCATTATCAAAATAACGCAGTGCCTTTCTGCCTATAGACAATCTGCAAACACAAAGTCTTATAAAACCACTATTGTCTACATAATCTATCAATCCAAATTTAGGTTCATATTGTTTTAGTGCCCGGTTATATTCTGGCCAATACTGTTTGATATAATGGCATTCTTTTAACAACGCCATTAATTCAGTACCGGTTTCTTCATAATCAATATGGCTGATATTATTAATAAACAACTGTCTGCGCTGACTGGTACTATTTCCTGTAAAATGACTATAAACCCGCTTTCTTATATTAACTGCTTTACCTACATAAATCAACTTTCCATTTCTATCTCTGAAAAAATATACCCCCGGACTTTCGGGCAATTGTACGAACTCTTCCATAGGTACATGGTTAGGTAATCTATGTTCCTTATTGATATTTTTCAGTTGCTCATGTATAAGCTCTCCATTGTCTGCTGCCAATATATGTTCGAACAAGGTTACGGTTGCCCGCGCATCTCCATAAGCCCTATGTCTGCCGTTAATGTTTATTCCAAGATTTTGACACAGCTTACCCAGACTATATGAGGGTAACCCCTGAAAACATTTCCTTGACAATCTGACGGTACATAGCCGGGATGTTCTAAGGTAATAACCACTTTCCCGTAACTGGTTATGTACAAATGAATAGTCAAAACTTACATTATGTGCTACAAAGATCTTATCCTGTAAAAGGTTGAATATCCTGGCCGCAACCTCTTCAAAAACGGGAGCAGTCACTACCATTTCATCACTAATCCCCGTCAGCATTTGTATATGGTAAGGTATAGACTGTCCGGGATTAATAAGCGTATGGTATTCTTCCAGTACCTGTAT
>NZ_JBEBVH010000013.1:0-29367 GCF_040392825.1 Pseudopedobacter sp. | reverse complement strand
TAATCAAAATTGCAGTAGCAGATATATAAATACCTCCGCCACCTTATTTATTAGCTTAGTTTTTTATTTGTTTAAGCTCAGATTTCAGTGCTTTCCTTTCGGTAGAGGATAAATCTGATTTATCCATTTTCCGGATCTCTTCTACCCGATTACTTATTTCTATTATTCTTTTTTGATCTTTTTCAGATAATTCTACTTTATCCTTCTTATCAAATGCCATTGCGTTAGTAGATGTCATCAATGCAATAGCCATAAACAATGGTACAAACAACTTTTTCATGTGATTCAAAGATTTATTTGAATAGACAACACATAATTAAATTAAATGTTTACTCTTGCACTTTTTATTTGATATGGGATTACAATCTTTTTATATCTTTAGCAAATTTTAAGAAACTGATGAATAAAAAATATACGTTAATGGCGTTCTTGCTACTAGGGGGATTGGTAGCAAATGCACAAACCGGAAAGAAAAAAAGAATAAACAAAAAACAGGCTGCGGCAGAAGTGGTACAGCCAAGTCTGAACAAAATAGATTCTGCCAGTTATTCTTTTGGTTTTAAAATAGCGCAAGGCTTAAAATCTGATGGTGTTGATTCGTTAAACTACCAATTGTTTTCCAAAGCTTTGGAAGATATCTTTAAAGGCGGACAAACTTTGGTTAATGACGAAGAGGCTTATAAAGCTATCAATGTGTTTTTGACTGAAAAAAGGGAGATTTACGTTAAGAAGGTTACTGAAGAGGGCAAAAAGTTTTTAGAGGAGAATAAGAACAAACCAAATGTAAAGACAACAGAAAGCGGTTTGCAATACGAAGTGATAACTTTGGGTAATGGAGTAAAACCAAAAGCTACAGACCAGGTTACTGTACATTATAAAGGAACGCTTTTGAATGGAAAACAGTTTGACAGCTCTTATGACAGAGGCGAACCGGTTACTTTTCCATTAAACCAGGTAATTCCCGGCTGGACAGAAGGTGTACAGCTAATGCCTATAGGCTCTAAATACAAATTCTATATTCCTTACAATTTAGCTTATGGCGAAAGAGGTGCGGGACAGGATATTCCACCATACAGCACTTTAATATTCGATGTTGAATTGCTGAAAATTGGCGAAGCTAAATAAATTCTAAAAATATATAATTGAAAAGGGTACTAAGTTTTCTTGGTGCCCTTTTCAATTATTAAGCTTTTTGATGATTAAGTACTTATCTAAAAGTATATTGGAAATGTAAAACCAGATATAACCAAAACATACGCCCGCCAGTATATCTGTAAAGAAATGTACACCCAGATAAATCCTGCTAAATCCAATCATGAGTGGGGCAGAGATAAACAGCACAAGAAATAAGCTTTTTAAGCGCTTGTTCTTTATTAATCTGTTACTCAAAAAAATTAGTACACAGAAAAAAACCAGGCTGTTCATTGTATGTCCACTGGGAAAACTATATCCTGCAGCATCCAAAATAAATTCAGACAATGGCCGCGCTCTTTTAAAGAGTAATTTCAGCAGGTGCATTAAACCAACGGTAGAAAGCGCAATAATCACTATTTTAGACGCCAATAACCTGTCTTTTATATAAAACAGGATAAATAGGGTTAAAAGCACATATAGGCCAATCATGATGTCATGATCGCCTAATCTGGTAAAGAAAAACATCAGGCTACTCAACGAATCCCCCCTGTGTCTCACTGCAAAGCTTACAAAATAATTGTCCCAGCTTTCGTTATTGTCTACGAATACAATTTTTACGAGAAACAATATACATAGCGAAGCCAGAACGAGTAAAAGCTTCGTAATTAAATCTATTCTGATAAAATTTCTATTTTGCTGCATTCTTTAGCATCTTTTTAGATAGGTCTTCTCCCAAATAATTATCTATAACTTTGTGAGACACATACAGGATGGGGGTCATTAACAGCGCTATCACAAATTTGTAAGTATAACCAACCAAGCCTATTGCCGCAACCATTTGCCAACTCCAGTTGTAGTCCGGATTGAGGTAAAAAGCAATAAAAATAACAACGAAACTATCTATTAGCTGAGAAATCACAGTAGATCCGGTTGCCCTGAGCCATAATTTCTTTTCGCCAGTCACCATTTTTATTCTATGGAATATAGTTACGTCCGCAACCTGTCCGATAATAAAAGCGGTAACAGAACCTATGATAATCCACATACCTTGTCCAAAGATTGCTTTAAAAGCATGGTTCATGTTAAGCGTTTGGCCGTCTATCTCTCTGTAAATCCAAAAATCAGAAGAAGTCAGTATCATAGCTAAACCTACAGTAAGAAACGCAAATACAATAAGTACTGCTGTTAGATAAGATAAAAACCGAACTCCTCTCCTTCCGTAGTATTCATTAATAATATCTGTCATAATGAAAACAAAAGGCCAGTTTAATACTCCTGCAGACATATTATATGACAGCCCTTTCACACCAAATAAATTGACATTTAGCTTTTCAAAGCCTAAAGATTCTTCGACTGAAAATATTTTAACACCTATAAACTCGGCCAGGATGGCATTTGCTACGAAAAAGCAAGAAATTATCAGAAACAGTTTCTGAGGTTTAGACAGCTCCATGATATAAAAGTAAAAGTAAAAATTAAAAATGGAGAGCACCTGCCAACCATATATAATTTCTAAATCAAATCTAAGATAGAATTATAGTCTATTAAAAATTATTAATTACTTTGTTTTTTTAATTGAAGAGAACCGTGATTAATATAATTTCTAAATTACCGAATACTAAAACTACCATTTTCTCTAAGATGAGTGGTCTGGCAAAAGAGTACAACGCTATCAATCTTTCGCAGGGTTTTCCTGACTTTGATTGCGATCCGGAGCTGGTGAAATTGATTAGCTATAAAATGGAAAAAGGCCACAATCAATACGCGCCAATGCCGGGTGTTCTGGAATTAAGAAAAATAATATCGAATAAAATTGCATCGGCACATCAATCAGTTTACGATCCGGAAACTGAAATAACTGTTACTGCCGGAGGAACCCAAGCTATATTTACAGCAATTGCATCGGTTATCAGACAAAACGACGAAGTCATTATTTTTGAGCCGGCTTACGATTCCTATGCACCAACAGTAAAAGCTTTTGGTGGGCTGGTTAAAGCTTACGAAATGGCTCCGCCACATTTCGAAATCAACTGGGATCTGGTAAAAAAACTGGTTTCAGTAAATACGAAAATGATCATCATTAATTCACCTCATAATCCTACAGGTAGAATTTTGAATGATAATGATATTAAGGAGCTTATCAATATCACTAAAAATACAGATATTCTTATTCTTAGTGACGAAGTTTACGAACATATCATATACGATGGAAATGAACACAAAAGCCTGTGCAAATATCCAGAGCTTAAAGAGAGAACATTTATAACAGCTAGTTTTGGTAAGCTATTTCATGCGACAGGCTGGAAAGTTGGTTATTGCTGCGCTCCTGAACCGCTAATGAAAGAATTCAGGAAAATCCATCAATTCCAGGTATTTTCTGTAAATACGCCCATGCAGTATGCTTTTGCTGAATATTTAAGCAAACATGATATTTTTTCTGAATTACCTAAGTTTTTTCAGGAAAAGCGCGACTATTTCCGAAAGTTAATGTCTGAAACCAGGTTTACATTGCTTCCGTGTGAGGGTTCATATTTTCAAAATGTAACCTATGAAAAGATTACCAATTTAAAAGATATAGATTTTGCGGTAAAACTGGTTAAAGAGAATCAGGTGGCTTCAATTCCAAATTCTGCGTTTTATACCAAGACAACAGATTACAGAAATTTACGTTTTTGTTTTGCCAAGAAACAAGAAACATTGGAAAAAGCCGTTGACAAACTATTGAAACTTTAAAAAACTGCTATGAAACAACTGAAAATCTCAACATTCCAGGCCTATCTTTTTTGGGAAAACGTAGAAAAGAACCTTCAGAATCTTGAGCTTAAGCTTTCTGGTCTAAGGGAAAAAACGGATTTAATTGTTCTTCCGGAAATGTTTAATACAGGCTTTACCATGAACGCCAGGGAACTGGCTGAAGACATGAATGGTAAAACCGTTACCTGGATGAAGAAGATTGCAGAAAAACACAGAGCGGTAGTGACGGGAAGTCTTATTATCAAAGAAAACGACAATTTCTATAACCGTTTGGTTTGGATGAAACCGGATGGTACTTACGAAGTGTATAATAAAAGACATCTTTTTGGATTTGCCCATGAAGACGAAACTTTTACTGCAGGAAACGAACAGAAAACTGTTGAATTGAATGGTTGGAAAATACGTTTGGGCATTTGTTATGATTTAAGGTTTCCTGTGTTCTTAAGAAATAAAAATCAGGCTTACGATTTATTGCTCTTAGTTGCCAGTTGGCCAGACAGAAGATCTGCCCATTGGCGAAGCTTAATTCATGCCAGAGCAATAGAGAACCAGTCTTTTGTAATTGGCGTAAATCGGGTTGGACATGATGGTAAACAGGTTTACCATAGCGGTCATTCTATGTGTATTAATCCAAATGGCGAAACAGTTTATTATAAACCTGAAGACGAAGATTTATACACATTCAGCATCAATTATGAAGATCTGTTAAAGACAAGACAATACTTTCCTTTTCTTAAGGATGCAGATGATTTTGAACTGAAACTTCATTAGAAAAACTAATTTTTTTAGTATTTTTACTTCCGATTTTAGGAAGTGAATGGCTGACGAACAGGAAAATAATATTCTAAGGAAAATTATCCATATTGATATGGATGCTTTTTACGCATCTGTAGAACAACGTGATTTTCCTGAATTCAGAGGCAAGGCTTTAGCGGTAGGTGGTTCGCCAGACGGCCGGGGTGTTGTTGCAACCTGTAGCTACGAAGCGCGTAAATTTGGTGTACGCTCTGCCATGTCGTCCAGAAAAGCTTTACATCTTTGTCCTCATTTAATCTTTACCAGACCTCGTTTTGATGTTTATAAAGAAGTCTCTGCTCATATCCGATCTATATTTTCAAGATACACAGATATTATTGAGCCCCTTTCTTTAGACGAAGCTTATCTGGACGTAACGGAAGACAAGCAAAACATAGGCTCTGCTATAGACATTGCGAAAAAGATAAAACAGGAAATTAAGGATGAACTGCAATTAACAGCTTCTGCAGGCGTTTCTACCAGTAAATTTATAGCTAAAATTGCTTCGGACTTTCAGAAACCAGACGGGCTTACCTTTATTGGTCCATCTAAAATAGTCTCGTTTATAGAATCTTTAGCTATAGAGAAATTCTTTGGAGTAGGCAAAGTTACCGCCGCGAAAATGAAGCGGCTGGGCATTTTTACGGGAGCCGATTTAAAATTGTGGGAGGAAAGAGATTTGATTAAGCAGTTTGGCAAATCGGGCAGGTTCTTTTACCAAATTGTAAGAGGAATAGACGACAGAGCAGTCCGTCCCGACAGGATCAGTAAATCTGTTGGCGCCGAAGATACGTTCGAGAACGATTTAGATGAGATTGAAATATTGAATACAGAACTGCAAAAACTTGCCGACAGGGTTTCGAAGCGTTTGGAGAGCAAGGATTTCAAAGGTAAAACCATCACTTTGAAAGTTAAATTTGCAGATTTTTCTCAAATCACCCGAAGTACGACGCTTGATTTTTACACCCATAATTTCGACACTATATTAGAAAATGCTTCTTCTCTGCTTCAAAATGTGGATCGTCAGGAAAAACGGATCAGGCTTTTAGGAATTTCTGTTTCTCATTTTCTTCACGAGAAGCATGTGAACGATTTACCCGGCCATCAATTAGTATTATTCCCATGAAAAGATCAGGTATAGCAGATTTACCTTTACATTATGGCCATGTTCCAAAATGGCTTGCCGAACGTATGTCTAAACTCGGTTTAGCAATTACAGAAGCCATTATAGCCGATTATGGGAAAGAAGAATATCTGAGACGTTTGAGTGATCCTTTCTGGTTTCAAAGTCTGGGTTGCGTTTTAGGTATGGACTGGCATTCTTCTGGAATTACAACCTCTGTATTGGGTGCTTTAAAAAGAGCCATTAATCCGCTGTCTAAGGAACTTGGAATTTATATATGCGGAGGCAAAGGGAAATTTTCAAGAAATACACCTCAGGAACTATTCATTTACGGAGAAAAGAATGGTCTGAATGCACCTGAACTAGTCAGATCGTCTAAATTAGTGGCTAAAGTAGACAATACCGCCATTCAGGACGGTTATCAGCTCTATTTGCATTCGTTTATCGTAAGCAATACCGGCGACTGGACTGTTGTGCAACAAGGAATGCATGATGCAAATTCGAGCGCCAGACGCTACCATTGGTACTCTAAAGACTTTAAGTCGTTTACCGAAAATCCCCACGCAGGTATTTGCGGAATAAATCAGGGTTTAATTTTAAATATGACCGCTTTGGAATCTGAACCGGCAAAAGCTTCGGTGATGAATATGTCTTTGGAAAATCCCAATCGTATCCTGTCTGAAATTAGCTATCTGACTATGCCCAAACATCATGACGTAAAGGCAAAAGACATAGATTTAAAAAGGCTTGGTGCCATGCTTTGGCTAGCACATGAAAAACAGCCAAAAGATTTTGATGAATTATTACTTTTAGAAGGTTTGGGACCAAGGACTTTACAATCTTTAGCTCTTGTGAGCGAAGTAATTTATGGCACTCCTACCCGATTTCAGGATCCGGCAAGGTTTTCTTTTGCTCATGGCGGAAAAGATGGGCATCCTTTTCCTGTACCTACTAAAGTATATGATGAAACAATAGATGTGTTAAATAAGGCTATCACGCAATCTAAACTGGGGAATTCTGAAAAGAAATCGGCTATACAATCCCTCAGTAAACTCGCTTTTAAATTTGAGAAAGATTTCCAGCCTAACAACAATTTTGAACAACTGCTTCAAAAAGAACGAGATGAATCCTGGAAATACGGAGGTAAAACTGTTTTTGGAGATGCCAAACCTCCCGTAAAAAATCAACAATTAAGTTTATTCGACAACTAAATTATATTTTTGCATTATGACACCAGAAGAATTAGCAGAAATTAAAGCTTATTTTGCAAGCAGAGAAGTCCCTGAAACTTTACAATATAACGATTGTACGTTTATGACAGATGTTAGAAAGGCCATTAATGCTGATATTATTGTTCTGGAACGTTTTGGTTTTAAATCTACTTTTTCTGCACCATGGGAACGTCTGGTTAATATCAGAAAAATGCTGGAGGAAAATGAGGGGTGAATTATTAATGATCAGTGTTGAATGCTTAATGTATATCATGACTTTAAAATTAAACACTAATCATTTAACATTAAGCATTCAAATTAACTTACTTCGCTCGGATTGCCTCGACCGGATTTAATTTTGATGCAGTATAAGCCGGCCAGAATCCTGAAATTACACCTATAATAACAGAGATGCTTATACCACGGATAATATTCGCAGCATTTAAGATAATTTTAAAATCGAAAAATACAGCACTTATCTGAGTTATGGCGAATACAAAAAGCAACCCCAGAACTCCTCCGATTAATGAAAGTGCAATAGATTCGAACAGAAATTGCAGTAGAATAAAATAGTTTCTTGCTCCCAATGATTTTTGGATTCCTATAATATTGGTACGTTCTTTCACGGAAACAAACATAATATTGGCAATTCCAAAACCACCTACAAGAATGGAGAAGCCTCCGATAATCCATCCCGCAATATTAATAATGATAAACATCTGGTCTAACTGCTCAGAAAGAATAGTACTTTTATTCAATGCAAAATCATCTTCCTGACTCGGTCGCAGTTTTCTTATTGACCGCATGGTTCCCCTAAGCTCATCTTCCAATTGGTTTATATTAAGGTTCTCTTTCCCCCGGATAGTTATCTGAGGAGAATACCTGTCACTTCTGATATCTATTAAATTTCTGGCAAAATTTAAAGGAAGAACCACATGGTTGTCAAAAGACATTCCCAGCATATCTTCGCCTTCTTTCTTCAAAACCCCTATTATCTGAACGTTTCTTCCCATGAGCTTGATACTTTTACCAACCGGCTCCTGATTTGGGAAAAGGCCGTTTGCAATTTCGGCGCCAATAATGGCCAGTGCATTGCCAGATTTAGATTCTGTTTCGGTAAAATAGCGACCTTCACTAAAATCAAAAGTCCATGTCTTATCTGCATCGTGAGAAACTGCTATAATATTAGCACCGTCTATAGAATTACTTTGATACTTAAGTGTTTTATTTGCAATGTTTAGTTCGAAAGAAATCCCGTCAATATCATTTAATCTCTCTTGTAGTAACCCTGCCTCTTCCAGTTTAGCTTCTGGCCTTTGCATATATTTCCACCAGGGATATTCCCCAAAACCGCCCCAGGGCCATTTCTGAATAAAAATGGTTTTTGTTCCCAATTTATCTACGCTTTCCTGCAGTTTACCTCTAAAAGTATCTACCATTGCAAATACAGAAATGATGGTGATAATACCAATAGTTATTCCTAAAAGAGATAAGAACGTCCGGGTTTTATTTTGTCTTAGCGCATCGTAAGCAAAATTTAAACTTTCTTTAAACAGTTTAAGAAAAAGCACCATAAGCTTAAGACATTAAAAAGCGATTAGTGTTACATTAAATACAAACTAAAATAGCCTAAGATTTATATTCCTGCAATGGAATTTCTGTATTTACAAAGGCTTGATGTTTTGTAAATATAATTTCATAACTTTGCACTCCAAAATATTTTGTCTAAAACATATGAAATTATCACAGTTTAAATTCCATTTACCAGATTCTTTGATAGCTCACTATCCAGCTGAATCACGCGACGAATCCCGTTTAATGGTTTTACATAAAGATACTGGAGAAATTGAGCATAAATTATTTAAAGATGTTCTTGGTTATTTTGATGACAAGGATGTGATGATTTTAAATAATACAAAAGTATTCCCTGCCCGTCTGTATGGAAATAAAGAGAAAACAGGTGCTACAATAGAGGTTTTCTTATTAAGAGAGTTAAATAAAGAATTAAGATTGTGGGACGTTTTGGTAGATCCTGCAAGAAAAATCAGAGTTGGCAATAAACTATATTTTGGTGATGATGACTTGCTGGTAGCCGAAGTTGTAGATAACACTACTTCAAGAGGAAGAACTATCAGATTCTTATTTGATGGTACTGATGAAGAATTCCGCCAAAACATTGAAATATTAGGAGAAACTCCACTTCCAAAATACATAAAACGTAAACCAACCGCCGAAGATAAAGAGCGTTACCAAACTATTTTCGCTAAAAACGAAGGTGCTGTTGCTGCCCCAACTGCTGGTCTTCATTTCAGCAGAGAGCTAATGAAAAGATTGGAATTAAAAGGAGTTGAGTTTGCAGAAGTTACCCTGCATGTTGGCCTGGGAACTTTCAGACAAGTTGAGGTTGAAGATTTAACCAAACACAAAATGGATTCTGAGCAATTCATTATCGCTGAGAAAGATGCCAATGTTGTAAATAAAGCGATTGAAGAAAAAAGAAGGATTTGTGCGGTAGGTACTACAGTGATGAGAGCTGTCGAATCTGCTGTATCTGCAAGCCGTACTTTGAAGCCTATGAACGACTGGACTTCCAAGTTTATTTTCCCGCCATACGATTTTAGTATTGCAAACAGCATGATCACTAATTTCCATACTCCGGAATCAACGTTATTAATGATGGTTTCTGCTTTCGGTGGATATGAACATGTAATGAACGCGTATGAGATAGCTGTTAAGGAAAAATACAGATTCTATAGCTATGGCGATGCCATGCTAATCATATAACAAAAGTTTTAAGTTAGTTTTAAGCCTGTTCTTTTTAGAGCAGGCTTTTTCTTTTTAGAACTAATTCCCCTATTTTTGAAAATGTCTAATCCATATTTTGCGATTATAGTAGCCGGAGGCTCTGGTAAGAGAATGAATAGCGCTGTTCCCAAACAGTTTCTTTTACTTAATGGGAAACCTGTTATTATGCACACTATACAAAAGTTCTATTTATCTTCTTATCAACCTCGTATAGTCCTTGTCTTATCGCAAGCTGATCAGGCATTGTGGAAAGGTTTAATTAAAGAATTTAATTTTTCTATACCTCATGAAATTGTGGACGGAGGAAACGAACGATTTTTTTCTGTTAAAAATGGATTAGATTTTATTGATACGTTTATTGACGAAAAAGAAAAAGCAATTGTTGCCATTCACGACGCCGTAAGGCCATTGGTGTCTGTTGATACGATAGACAGGTGTTTTAAGTACACAGCGTCTAAGGGAAATGCAGTCGCTGCTGTGGCCTCGAAAGACTCTGTAAGAATAAAAAATAGCGAAGGAAATATGGCTATTCCAAGAGAAAGTGTTTATTTAATTCAAACACCGCAAGTATTTAATTATAAAAGCATTAAAAACTCTTATTTAAAGGATTATAATAGTAATTTTACTGATGATGCTTCCGTTCTTGAGGCCAGCGGTTATTCAATATTTATAGTAGAAGGAGATCAGTTTAATATTAAAATTACATTTCCGGAAGATATTATATTTGCAGAAGCACTTTTAAAAAACCATGAAAGAATATAAGCTTCCTTTTAGTTTTTATCTGGCAAACGGAATTATCGGTATTGCCGTATACTTATCGTACCACTTATTCTCTACCCATTTTTTTATTGCGCTACAACCTTATTTTCTTATTCTGTTTTTTATTACTTATACTTTCATTGTTTTCAAAAAAACGCAATCGCTTAAAATAACAAAATATCTCCCTGTTCTACTAGTATACATGTTACTATTTTCGGGAATATTGTTATATGAATATCTGAAAGGTAGGGGTTCTCAGTTTTGGTTATATGAGTTGGTTATTCAATTAAGTGTGACAGGTACGTCTTTGCTAATTGGTTACGGAATCGTTTATATTCTTTTTAGGATAAAGGAACTAAAAAAACAGTAAATAAAAAAGAGAATATCTCTTTTACTTGTCCTTAGACGAGTATAGAGATATTCTCTTTTTTAATCTATGCTCCTCGGATAACTCTTAGCAATACTGCTATAATAGCGATTACCAATAAAATATGAATTAATCCTCCACCGAAAGGTGTAACAAATGCTCCCAAAATCCAAATTATTACTAGAATAACTGCGATCAAATAAAGTAAGTTTCCCATAGTTAAGTAAATTTAATTAGATGATTATAGTTTATTTATTAATCTACTTAACCCATATCTAAAACCAAGCCAATTTTTCTAATATTGCAGATGCCAGAAATATATTAAGTAAAAATCAGCAGTTTATATTTTATATCATTAAAACATTAGAAATAAAAAAAGCGCCCTAAAGGCGCCTGTATATTAGTTTTAATAAAATATACTATTGTTGTAAGTTAGGAATATCTACTATTTCATTTACATCTTTCTCGTAATCTATTCCAGGAACCTCGAAACCAAAAAGATTAAAGAAATCTGTTCTATATCCTGCAAGGTCGCCTATTTGAGAAAGATTCTCTGTAGTTGCCTCTTCCCATAATTTCGCAACTTCTTCCTGAACATCGGCTCTCATTTCCCAATCGTCTATTCTGATCCGGCCTTTTTCGTCTACAGGAACATCGTTGCCGTTATAAAGACGATCTTTGAATAAACGCCCTATTTGCTCTATACAGCCTTCGTGTATTCCTTTTGCCTTCATGACTTTGAACAATAGAGACATATAAAGCGGAATTACAGGAATAGCCGAACTTGCCTGTGTAACCAAAGCTTTATTAACAGAAACATAAGCTTCGCCGTTGATATCTTTTAAACTGTCTGCTATTGTAAACGCTGTAGCTTCTAAATCATCTTTAGCTCTACCAATGGTACCTTTACGGTAAACAGCCTCTGTTAAAGTTGGACCAATATAAGAATAGGCTACAGTTTTAGCTCCGTCTGCCAATACTCCGGCTTCTTTCATAGCATCTATCCACATTTTCCAATCCTCTCCTCCCATTACCGCTATGGTATTCGCTATTTCTTCTTCATTTGCCGGACTTATTGATACCGTTGTTATATTGCCTGTATGGAAATCGACAGTTTTATTGCTAAAATCTCTGCCTATAGGTTTTAATACAGAGTTATAAGTTACGCCTGTTACGGGGTGTGTTCTTCTTGGTGACGCCAAGCTGTATATAACAAGGTCTACCTGACCCAGATCTTGTTTAATTAAATCTATTGTTTGCTGCTTGATTTCGTTAGAAAATGCATCTCCATTGATGCTTTTTGCATACAAGCCTTCTTCAAGAGCATATTTTTCAAATGCTGCTGAGTTATACCAACCTGGTGATGCTGGTTTTCCTTCTGCAGCTGGCTTTTCAAAAAACACTCCAATGGTAGCGGCTCCAGACCCGAAAGCAGCTGTAATTCTGGATGCCAGGCCAAAGCCTGTTGAAGCACCAATTACCAAAACTTTTTTTGCACCATTTACAGTACCTAAACTTTTTATGTAGTTAATCTGATTAAGGACATTACGATCGCAACCTTCCGGATGTGATGTTAGACAGATAAAACCTCTGGTTCTTGGAACAATAATCATGAAATATCTTTTTTATTTACAATATTAAAAAATTCAAATTCAATTGAGGGGCAAATCTACTCTATTTTAAGATAAATGAGACTAAAAACTGTTAATTTAAACAGATTAAACTGACTAACAACACATTAAATCTCAAAAGTTTCGCCCTGTTTAGCTATATATGTTTCTTCAAAAACGGTTCTTGCTTCTGCCAACAAGGGCGCAAGATCTTTATATCGGGCAGAAAAGTGTCCAATTAAAAGCGTCTTTGCTCCTACATTCTTCGCGATTGTTGCTGCTTCTGATGCGGTTGTATGGTGGGTTTCTTTCGCTCTATCCAACATGTCATGCATAAACGTGGCTTCATGATATAATGTATCTATTTTGGTCAGATACTTTATGTAACCATCATCCATCAGTGTATCTGAACAATAGGCATAAGACCGGGGTACATCCGGATCTGTTGTTAAATCTATAGCTTTATAAGTCTTTCCGCTTTTATCTACGTAATCTATTCCCTTCTTAATTAAAGGATAATACTCTGCAGGTATATTTAAGGGTTCTACCTTTTCTTTTAGAATCTTCCTCAGTCTTTGTTTTTCTCTGAAAATAAAGCCTGTACAAGGAATTCTGTGATTTAAAGGAATGGTCTCTACAGTGTAATCACGCGTTTCGTAAATAAGACCTGTATTGTTTGGGTCCAGAGCAACAAACTCCAATTCGAAGGCTAACCTTGTATCGGAATACTTCAGCTGGATCTGCAATATTTCCAATAAATTTTTCGGACCAAAAAGCTTTAAGGGTCTGGTTCTTCCATTTAAATTCATAGAAGATATCAAACCAATTAAACCAAAGAAATGATCGCCATGCAGATGGCTGATAAAGATATGATGAATCCTGTTGTACTTTATTCCATAAAGTAACAATTGTTGCTGTGTCCCCTCCCCACAATCAATCATGAGCAGAGACTCATTGATATTCAGGATTTGTGAGGTTGGGTTTCTGTTAAAGATAGGCGTAGCAGAGCTATTCCCCAGAATCGTAACCTCAAACTTCATATATAGACTTATTTACAATATAAAAAATGGTTAAGGATTTTCTTTATTCAGTTCTTTCTCTATCTCTTCCATAAAGATAATGTCTATGGCTTCCTCAACCTTAGGAACAACTGTAATAATGTTGTCTAACTGAGATATTGCCAGCAACCTGGAAACTGCATCACTTAAACCAGTTAAGACAAAAGTTCCATCAGAATTTTTACATAATCTATGTCCTACTAGAATACTGCTCAAACCAGATGAATCTACATATTTCACCTCAGACATATCCAATATAATATTCCTTTGTCCCTCTGTATTCGTTAAGATCAGTTCTGATTTCAATTGAGGAGAAACCAAAGTATTTAATTTGGGTTCATCAAGTTTAATCAGAACATATTTTTCATGTTTGTCGACAGAAAACTTCATACGGTTTGGATTTATTGCAAAATACGAAATTTATGTTTAAATAAACAAAATATCAATCATACCATTTAAGCACATTTATTGCAACATTTTTAAGGCTGCGTTTATATTAGATTCTACCCTTTTATACACATCTGAAGTATTGGCTTTCAGGAATTTTTCTCCTGTTATTTTCTCATATAGCTCTATATATCTTTCGGAGATAGACTCGACTCTTTCTTCATTCATTTCCGGTACCTGTTGTCCGTCTTTACCCTGAAAACCATTTTCTATAAGCCACCTTCTTACAAATTCTTTTGATAATTGCTTCTGTGGCTCACCTTTTTTCTGCAATTCATCGTATCCCTCCTTATAGAAATACCTCGAAGAATCTGGCGTATGAATTTCATCTATAAGATAAATTACTCCATCAGCTTTTCCAAACTCATATTTTGTGTCTACCAGAATCAGCCCTTGTTCAGACGCAATTTCTGTTCCTCTTTGATAAAGTTTCCTTGTATATTCTTCTAATTTTGTATAATCTGTTTCGGATACTATTCCTTTTTTAAGTATTTCTTCTCTGGATATATCTTCGTCATGACCTACTGCGGCTTTAGTAGTTGGTGTGATTATCGGTTCCGGAAGTTTATCGTTTTCTTTAAGTCCTTCCGGCAATTTAACACCACATAATTCCCTCTTACCTGCAGCATATTCCCTTGCTAAATGTCCTGCCAGATAACCTCTGATAACCATTTCTACTTTAAAAGGTTCGCATATTCGTCCTATTGTGACATTTTCATCGGGTACAGCTATTACCCAGTTAGGAACTATATCTTTTGTTTCGTTTAAAAATTTTGCTGCTATCTGGTTTAAAACCTGCCCTTTATAAGGTATAGGTTCTGGCAGAACTACATCAAACGCAGAAATCCTGTCACTTACCACCATTACCAAATATTTATCTTTAATCGTATAAACATCTCTTACTTTCCCTTTATAAAATTTTGTTTGTCCGGGAAAATTGAAATTTGTTTCTTTTATCGCTTTCATCTATTGTTAAACTCTTGATGAACTATAATTAATGTTTAAAAGTCTGTGTAATACATTTGTCTGCAGAAACTTACTGAATGTCTCCGTAAGCTTCAAGTATCCGCTTAACCAACTTGTGCCTTACCACATCTTCTCCGCTTAAATAAATAATACCTATTCCTTTTATTCCTTCTAAAATTCTTAAGGCATTGAATAAACCAGATTGTTGCTTTTTAGGTAAATCTATCTGGGTAACGTCGCCAGTTACTATAAATTTTGCAGTTGGCCCCATACGTGTCAGGAACATTTTTAATTGCATGTCTGTAGCATTCTGTGCCTCATCTAAAATTACAAAACAATTATCTAATGTCCTTCCCCTCATAAATGCTAAAGGAGCAATTTCAATTGTCCGGTTTTCTATATACGTTTTCAGACGTTCTGCGGGAAGCATATCATCCAAAGCGTCATAAAGCGGTCTTAAATAAGGGTCTACCTTTTCTTTCAGGTCACCGGGTAAAAATCCCAGATTTTCTCCAGCCTCAACTGCAGGTCGGGTTAAAATGATTCTTTTTACCTCCTTATTCTTAAGTGCTCTTACTGCTAATGCTACAGCAGTATACGTTTTTCCGGTACCCGCCGGACCGATAGCAAATAATATATCGTTTTCATTAATACTGGTCACCATTTTTCTTTGGTTAGCCGTACGGGCTTTCACCAACAGGCCATTTTGACCAAAAACGATGACTTCGGAAGATCCTTTATTGCCAGACTCGGTCTCTTCTACGCGTTTTACAGCATCTTCTCCCAATATATTCTCTATATCGCCGGTCGACAGATTCTGATATTTATCTAAATGCTTTATAATCGAGGTGATTTTTTGATTAAATTTTATGAGTTCATTTTCGTCTCCTAAAGCCTTTAATTCTTCGCCCCTTGCAACTATTTTTATTTTTGGAAATGAACGCTTTATCAGTTCAAAGTATTCATTATTTGGTCCCCATAATATAAGAGGATTTACTGTTTCTAAGGTAATTTTAAGTTCGTTCAAGCTCTACTTTTTAATGTTTTGAGTATGTTATGTAAATTAAAAACTTAATTTTGCGCTACTCGTTCTTGTAATGCAAGAATAAGAATAAATATTCACAAATTTAATGGCAATTATTACTTTAACCACAGATTTAGGGTATAAAGATTTTTACCAAGCGGCATTAAAAGGCAGTATCTTAAGTACTTTGCCTCATGTGAATATTATTGATATTACGCATGAAATACAAGCCTTTAATATTTCGAGGGCTGCATTTATTTTAAAGAACTGTTTTTCTTATTTTCCAAAAAATACGGTCCATTTAATTGGAATTGATACGGTTTACAGCGAGTATAACAAATATATTGCCGTAAAATACAGAGACCATTATTTTGTCGGTTCTGATAATGGAATATTTTCTTTGATATTTGATGAGGAACCTCAGGAAATTGTTGAAATTAATATTATGCAGGATTTAAAATTTTTGCATTTTCCTTTGGCTGATATTTTTGTGAAAGCTGCCTGCCATTTGGCTGCCGGAGGTGCTCTTAAAGAGATAGGCATACCAACCGATAAAGTGGAGGAAAGGGTGAACTTACACCCTATTGTTGAGCCAGATCAGATTAAAGGCAGTGTTATTTTTGTAGATTCTTTCCAGAATGTTGTAACCAACGTAACCAAAAATTTATTTACAAAGGTACAACAAGGACGAAACTTTACACTTTCTTTCAGAAGAAACGAAACAATCAATCAACTAAGCTGGCACTATAACGAAGTTCCGGAAGGTGAAAAACTTTGTTTATTTGGTATATCGGATCATTTAGAAATTGCCATTAATAAGGGGAATGCAAGCGGGTTGCTAGGCCTGAATATCGGAGATATCGTTCGGATAGATTTTCAGTAAAAGTATATCAACAAAAAACGCAGGGTTACGTATAAGAATGAATCTCTTTGTAATCCTGCGTCTTCTGATTTTAGTATTTACTATCTACTGTAGTTAGGTGCTTCTTTAGTAATCGTAATTCCGTGTGGATGAGATTCTCTTATTCCCGAAGCAGTAATTCTTACAAATTGTGCCTTTTGTAATGCAGGAATATCTTTTGCTCCACAGTATCCCATACTAGCTCTGAGACCTCCTATATATTGATGCATAACTTCTGCCAAAGTTCCTTTATAAGGTACTCTTCCGACAATACCTTCTGGTACTAATTTTTTAATATCGGCTTCTACATCCTGAAAATATCTGTCTTTAGAACCTTGCTCCATAGCTTCTACAGATCCCATTCCTCTATACGATTTGAATTTTCTCCCTTCATAAATAATGGTTTCTCCGGGAGCTTCTTCAACACCTGCAAAAAGTGAACCTGCCATAATAGTACTTGCTCCTGCAGCAATCGCTTTGGCTATATCTCCGGTTTGTTTGATACCACCATCGGCAATTAAGGGAATTCCTGTTCCTTCCAAAGCTTTAGCAACTTCATAAACTGCATATAGCTGAGGAACGCCCACACCTGCAATAATTCTGGTTGTACAAATGGAACCAGGACCTATTCCTACTTTTACGGCATCTGCTCCTGCCTCTACCAAAGCCTTAGCAGCTGCTCCAGTCGCAATATTTCCAGCGATTACGTCTACTTGCGGAAATTTCGCTTTTACTTCTTTTAGCTTATCTATTACCCCTTTGGAATGACCGTGTGCTGTATCTATTGTGATTACATCAACTCCGGCTTTCACCAAAGCTTCAACACGTTCCAATGTATCTGTTGTTACACCCACTGCTGCGCCAACTCTAAGTCTCCCGTGTTCGTCTTTACATGCGGATGGATAGTTTTTAAACTTTTGGATGTCTTTAAAAGTAATCAATCCTGATAAAGTTCCATCTTCGCGAACAACCGGCAATTTTTCTATTTTATAATCCTGAAGAATAGATTCCGCTTCTTTTAAGGTTGTACCTTCCGGAGCTGTTATCAGGTTTTCTTTCGTCATGACGTCAGAAACTAAAATGTTTAAATCTTTTTGGAAGCGTAAATCACGATTGGTAACGATACCAACTAATTTGTTATTATCTGAAACAATTGGGATTCCTCCTATCTGGAATTCTTTCATCATTTTGAAAGCTTCTCCTACCGTTGCCTTTTGCGATAAAGTAACCGGATCCTGGATCATTCCACTTTCTGACCGTTTAACTTTTCTTACTTCGGCAGCCTGAGCTTCTATGGTCATATTCTTATGAAGAAAGCCTATACCTCCTGTTTGTGCGATTGCGATAGCTAAATTGGCATCTGTAACAGTATCCATTGCTGCAGAGACAATAGGAACATTTAAGCGAATGTTTCTTGTTAAGAATGTAGAAGTATCAACTTCTCTTGGTAAAACTTCTGAATAAGCCGGAACTAATAGAACATCATCGTAAGTTAATCCTTCGGCTATAAATTTATGTGGATCTAATTGCATAGCAAATAAATTAAGGGTCTTTATTTGCGATACAAAATTACGATTTTATCCTAAAACAAAAAAATAATTTGTCATTTGAGGGAAATAAAACAAAAACTTCAAGTGGTTTCACCGAATAATGAAACCACTTAAAATAAACTAATACTTCCCAACAACAACCTTAATAAAGTCGTCAAATACAAGGTATTTATTGGCAAGAGCTTTAAGCTCTTCAGAAGTCAAGTGTTTGATAGTTTGGATTTGCCTCTCTAAGTGACTATAATCCAATCCGTAGAAATAGATATTTTTAAACTTATCTGCATGAGAAAAAATATTCTCTAAGCTTCCCAAAATACTTCCGATAAAATAGTTTTTCACCAGTTTTAATTCTTCCTCTGGTATAAGTTCTGTTTTCAGAATATTAATTTCTTTTTCTATCTCTTCAAATGTATTTCTGCAAACATCCGCTCCTACTTCCGAGGCAATAAAAAAAGTTCCGGTATTTTCTAAGGATATATTAGCAGCGCCTATTCCATAAGTATAACCTTTATCTTCCCTGATATTCGACATCAATCTGCTGCCAAAATATCCACCTAAAACGGTTGTTAAGAGCTGCATACCAAAGAAATCCGGATGCGTTCTATTTACTGTTTTTATACCTAGTCTTATAGCTGACTGTAATGCCTGGTCTTTTTCTACCAGTTCGAATTTCGATTTCACTTCAGGGATGTCAAAGTTATTTTCTTCAAAATGCGCTTCATTTGTCCATCCGCCAAAAAGGCTGTCCAACATAGTTAATACAGTATTATCTACTTTCCCTGCGATAACGATAGTACAATTTTTGGGATGATAAGCCTTTTTATAGTAAGCCATAAGTTCCTCTCGGTTTACTTTATCAAAATCTTCCAATTCGGCAGTATATCCATATAAAGTATCACCAAATACTAATTTATTGAATGTCTTTTTAGCCAGAAAGTCGTTCTTTTCTAAAGAAACCTTCATTCTTTGCTTATGCGTATTCAATAGCGTATCTAATTCTTTTTGCGGAAAGTTCGAATTAAATAGTATATCCTGTATAATAGGCAAAGTACTGCCAAGATGTCTATTTAAGCTATATAAAGTTACAGAAGACCGATCGAAACCAGATTCAGCCTGAAAAAAAGCACCATAAAAATCAATTTTATCTGCTATCTCTCCAGCTGTTAAATTGTGGGTCCCTTCGCTTAACATCGAATTGGTTATACTTCCGGATAGTGGTTCAGAAGCGTCCCAATTCACATTTTTAAAAATAAACTCGACTCTGACTAAATTTTGCTCCCCTCCGTTTAAAATAAAAACCGGTATTCCGTTTTTAAGTCTTTTTTCTTCGGCATGGACAAAATGTATATTTTCTACTTCTTTAAATAAAGGTGCCTCTTTTCTATTTAGCATTGTTTGACAGATAATATAAGGTTGTGGACTTTTCTTTTTGAAACATAAACCGAGAAATATCCATAATATCTTCTCTAGTGACTTTTTGATATTTCTCTATTTCTTCATTTAAATCATTGGCATTTCCCAATAGTTCGTAAAATGCCAGATTCATTGCTTTATCCAGCAAGCTCATTTCTGCAAATTCAAATGTAGATTCGTATTTATTCTTCACTTTTATTAACTCGTCTTCTAACACGATTTCTTCCTTTAGTCGCGTTAATTCCTGCCAGATGGCATTATCTGCATCTTCCGGGTTAACATTCTCGTTTAACCTACCTTCTATGACGAACATTCCGGTATCTATACTGCCGTAATTGTATGCATTAATGTCTGAAAACAGCTGTTTTTCTTTAACTAGTTGCCTATACAGCCTGGAAGATTTACCCTGTGAAAGAATATCTGATATTAAATCGTAAACCGGGTATTTTTCATCTGCCTTACCAACCATTTTAAAGACTTTATAAATGGCATTCAATGGAACGTCTGCATAAACTGTTTCTCTAACCTCTTCGGTCTGTTCGTCTTCATGAGGTAAATTTCTTAGGTACTTAGTTCCGGGTTCTATTGGTTCAAACCATTTCTCTGCCAGCCTTTTAACCTCCGTCATTTCCACATCTCCTCCAACTATTAATATGGCGTTCTGCGGATTATAATGTTTTTTAAAGAACGCTTTAACGTCTTCCATTTTCGCGTCCTCGATGTGTGAGAGTTCCTTACCAATAGTAGCCCATCTATAAGGATGATTTTTATAAACCAGGGGTCTCAACTTTAACCATACATCGCCATAAGGCTGGTTTAAGTACCTCTGTTTAAATTCTTCGCAAACTACATTCCTTTGTACTTCCAGACTCTTTTCAGAAAAAGCCAGACTTAGCATTCTGTCCGATTCTAACCAAAAAGCAGTTTCTAAATTAGCAGCAGGTAATGTGATATAGTAATTTGTAATGTCGTTACTGGTAAAAGCATTATTTTCACCACCAACTCTTTGTAAAGGTTCATCGTAAGAAGGGATATTTACAGAACCTCCAAACATCAAGTGCTCAAATAAATGCGCAAAACCTGTTTTGTCTTCTTGTTCATCGCGGGCTCCAACATCGTACAGTATATTTAATACTGCCATTGGCGTATTGTGATCTTCATGGACTAAAACACGTAGTCCATTTTTCAATACAAATTTTTCGTATTTCAACATATTAATTTGGTGGGATCTTATAATCTTGTTTCCAAAATTAGGGTTTTAAAACTAAATAGCTTTAATTGTCTACCACAAGAAACAAAAACATCTTTAAAAAACAATATATTTACAACAAAATAATTTAAAACATGAGACCTAAACCAATTTTATCACTGTTGTTAATATTTACTACTCTTTATACATTCGCACAGCGAGATCTGGAAATTAGCATTGAGAGAAATAGTGATCAAAGTGTTGATTTTAATTATATTAAAAATAAACACGGGATGTATATAGTGAAAGTGAAACTAAACGAGCTTGCCAATTCTTCTTCTATGCATGAAGAATATGAAACGGTTGCTCTTAATCCAACTGGAACGCTTCTTAAACTTAAACCTTCCGATAACACCTTACCAATAACTTTTAAAACTTACTCCTACCAGTATATGCTGGGATCTACCGCTAAAGTAGACACAAATTTTGTTTATGCCCTGCCGCTACCTTCCAACACAGAATATTTTGTAAGGAATGCAGGTTTAGTGACGAGCTCTATTATAGGAGAAAAAACACCAGATTACTTTAAATCATTCAAATTCAGAACTCAAGAGTCTACAGATATATTAGCAATTAGAAAAGGGACTGTGATTGAAATATTGGATAAGTATGAAGTAACACCAGATACAAAGTTTAGTTATAAAAGCGCTATAAACAAAATTGTTGTTCAGCATCAAGATGGCTCGCTTGCAGTATATAACGGCTTTATGAAAGGAACGGTAAAGGTTAAAGAGGGCGATACTGTTTATCCGCAGAGTAAGTTGGCTAGTTCTGTAAAATACAATGATAGCGATAAGTCTTATACTTTTTCGGTAAGAGTTATTTATCCGAAAGACAGACCTTTTGATATTCCAGTCCCGACTACATTAAAGGAATCTATAGATAATCCCAGATACAATTATGTTAACATAAAATTCTTTTATGGAGACAATACCCCTACTAAAGATTACAAAAACTCTCTTAAGGTACCAGAATTATCCAAAGATATAGTGCAAAAAGAATTTAGTAAAAAGGAGCTCAAAAAGTTGGCAGCTAAATAAAATCCGGAAAAATAAAGACCTACTGCTGAAAGCGTCTCTTTTTTACAAGTTATAGATAAAGAAATAGCTCAAAATAGAGTACTTTTGTTCATATGAATATTCTGGAACTACTTAATCGGGCCCTAAATTTCGAGTTTTTAAGCTTGGAGGAGGGAATGCACCTTTATCATCATGCCAGTACTGCTGAACTGATGTATGTAGCCAACGAACTTAGGAAAATACAAGTCCCTCACGGAAAAGTAACCTGGCAAATAGATAGAAATGTAAACACGACCAACGTTTGTATTGCTAATTGTAAGTTTTGCAATTTTTTCAGAAGACCGGGACATGAAGAAAGCTATATTACAGATATAGAAACCTATAAGAAGAAAATAGAAGAAACATTTCTTTATGGTGGTGATCAACTCCTTTTACAGGGTGGTCATCATCCTGATTTAGGTCTTCAATTCTATGTAGATCTATTTAAACAACTAAAGGAATTATATCCGACTTTAAGATTACACGCTCTCGGCCCTCCGGAAATTGCACACGTTTGTAAGCTTGAAGGCATGAGTCACTATGATGTATTAAAAGCCCTGAAGGAAGCTGGTTTAGATTCTTTACCGGGTGCAGGTGCTGAAATTTTAAATGATCGGGTCAGAAGATTGATTTCTAAAGGAAAATGTGGTGGTCAGGAATGGCTGGATGTTATGAGAGCGGCTCATAAATTAAATATAGCTACTTCTGCAACTATGATGTTTGGCCATATAGAAACTATAGAAGAGCGTTTTGAGCATTTGGTCTGGATCAGACAAGTTCAGTCAGAGAAACCAGAGGGACATTACGGATTTACAGCCTTTATACCATGGCCGTTTCAAGATGATGGCACCTTACTGAAAAAAGTTCGTGGTATTAGCAACAATGTTACCGGTGACGAATATTTACGCATGATTGCATTGAGCCGGATTATGCTTCCAAACATAAAAAACATTCAGGCCTCGTGGCTTACCGTTGGAAAAAATGTAGCACAGCTTTGTTTACATGCTGGAGCAAATGATTTTGGCTCTATTATGATTGAAGAAAATGTGGTAAGTGCTGCCGGTGCCCCGCATAGGTTTACTTCTAATGGAATACAAGATGCTATAAAAGAAGCTGGTTTCGAGCCTCAATTACGAAATCAGTTGTACGAATGGAGAAACGTAGATCATTTAGTTCAGCAAGAAATCAATTATTAAAGTTCTGAAAAATGGTTGAACAATATATTGAGGCTTTAATTTTTGCTTCGGATACCAGTTTAAGATTAGAAGAAATTGCTATTTGTTTACAAACAGCAACCAGTGAGGACATTTCGGACGATGAAATTGAGCAGTATTTGCTAAATATTGGTAGTAAATATGCTGATGACAGATTCGCCATAGAGCTGGTAAAAACTGGCGGTGGATATCAATTTTTAACGAAAAAAAATATGCAACCAATTATACAACAATTGCATATTCAGCGTTCTAAGAAAAAATTGAGTCAGGCTTCGTTAGAAACACTATCTATCATTGCCTACAGACAGCCTATTACTAAACTGGAGATCGAGCAGATAAGAGGTGTTAATTGCGACTATACGATACAAAAGCTGCTGGAAAAAGACTTTATAACGATTCAGGGTAAAGCCGAAGGACCGGGAAGGCCAATTTTATACGGACTTAGTGAATATTTTTTAGATTATTTCGGAATTAATTCAGTTTTAGATCTGCCTCAATTAAAGGATATTGAAAATGTGGATCAAATAGAAATAGGAGAAAAAGCAGAATAATTTTAAAATCATTTTTTAGATATGGATTTTCCTCCTATTTTTGACATATAGATTTTTGGTTGATTCGCTCACCATAATCATTATAATGAACATTTAGGAATAAAAAAGAAGTAAAATTACGTTAATGAAAACTCCCAAAAAACCAACTAAGAGTGAAAAACCATTGGACGATTCTTCTGAAGAATCTTTGAGCAAGTCTAAAGGAAAAAGCAATTTCGATGATGAGGATGACGATCTTGACTTTCCTATTGATGACCTGGGGCTGAGTGATGGATTCGGAAGTGATTTTGATGATGACGACGATGATTATTAATCATTAACATTCTCTAAAATATCCAGAAAAAGCATTCATTTTGTGAATGCTTTTTCACTTTAAATGCCAAGATAACATCAAATGAAAATAAAGGAAGTTCTTTCAACAAAAGATATCAAGCAGTTCCTAGAAGTTTCTAGAATTATTTATGCCAATGACAAAATGTGGGTTTGCCCACTGGATATAGATATTGAAGCGGTTTTTTCTTCCAAAAAAAACAGTTTTCATCAACATGGTAAAGCTACCAGATGGATACTTTTTGATGATAACGGTAAACTAATTGGCAGAATTGCTGCTTTTATTAACTATAAAAAAGCACACAGCTTTGAGAAAGCCACTGGAGGTATTGGCTTTGTAGAATGTATAGATAATGAAGCGGCTTTCACATTATTATTTGACACAGCAAAAAAATGGCTTCAAAATCACGGGATGGAAGCTATGATGGGCCCCATAAATTTTGGAGAAAATGATAGTTTTTGGGGACTTTTAATTGACGGCTTTACGCATCCTTCTTTTGGAATGAACTATCACAAGCCTTATTATAAAAAACATTTCGACAACTATGGTTTTAAAACCATGTACGAGCAAATAACCAACCACCTAGACGTAAACAAACCTTTTCCTGAACGTTTTACCAAAATTGCAAAGTGGGTAAGCCAAAAAGATGGATATACTTTTGAACATTATGACGATCAGAAGTTTAATAAGTTTGCCCATGATTTTATGGAAATTTATAACGATGCCTGGAAAGATTTCGACAACTTCTCTCCTATTAAACTCGAAACCGTTATTGAATCTTTTCAGAAAATGAAGCTCATTATGGATCCCAAACTAATTTGGTTTGCTTATGTTAATGACGAACCGGCATCATTTATCATTATACTTCCGGATGCCAATCAAATGATTAAACCTCTTAAAGGAAAACTAGGCTTTATAGAAAAACTTCGCTTTTTATACTACAGATATAAAGGTGCTACCAGAATGCGGGCTATTGTAATGGGAACTAAAGAAAAATTCCAAAAACATGGACTGGAATCTGCCTTATTTATTAAATTGAAAGAATATGTTTTGCCCTTAAACCAATATCAGGAACTTGAACTTTCATGGGTGGGAGATTTCAACGATAAAATGCTGGCTATACATGAAGCAACAGGAGCAGATTTCGGAAAGAAACATGCTACTATGCTATGTACTTTTTAGTAAAATTTTCCTTTACTTAATTTTGTATTGAGGTAACTCCTCCCGAAACAATAAACTTCATAGCCTGAGCCGAGGACACATTTAAAGGTTTCACCTGTTCCTTTTTAACTATTATCAATTCTCCCGCAAATGAATAAGACCAGGGGAAATATACTGCAACTTCATCTTCCAAACCTATAATTTTCAGGTCCTTCTGAGTTAAAAAGCCTATCTTTTTAATACCATCTTTCAGTTCTACCAATACAGGTTCGTTTAGTTTTTTCTCGTCGCCAACAAATGCTTCTGTAATATCTTTCACAGAAGAATATAAAAATCTTAGAATAGGTACTTTGTTGATTTGCCTGTTTATCCATGCATTAATAGGGTCGGTAATAAATAATGTTGCTACTATTCCTGCTGTAAAAACCACAACAATAACAGACAAAATACCTAATCCCGGAATGTAAAGTGGCTTTCCGGTTTCAGGATTAACCAAAAAACTATCGCTAAAATTCAGGAATGAATCTAAAGTAGAAAACCCCCAAAAAAGTAAAAAGAGCGCGCCTCCAATAGGCAAGAGCAACAATAAACCTTTTATACAATATCTGATAAAAGCATTAAAAATCCTTTTCATAATTTCTTCTTTTTTGCTTTACTGCAAAGTTTTAAGTCTGAGATCAAATTCTCCGTAGATAGTGACTAGTAAATCTGGAGTTACCAATTTACTATTCCAACTAATGGCCAATTCCTATTATTCATAATAATAAATCCGTTTCACCCTTTGAGACACACTTGTTAATATTTCGTATGGAATTGTATTTAATTTTTCTGCCAGTTTGTATAATCTTTTTTGAGAATCGAATACAATGACTTCATCGCCTTCTTTAACATTCTTGCCGGAAATATTAAGCATACACATATCCATACAAATATTTCCTATGGTAAAAACTTCTTCCCCATTTATAAACATACTGCCAGCGCCATTCCCCAAAGCTCGTAAAAATCCGTCTGCATAACCAATCTTGACTGTCGCTATCTGCCCATCCTCTGGCATTACACCTCTTCTGCCGTAACCTATCGTCTCTCCTCTTTTCAGATTTTTAACTTGAGAAACTGTAGTTTTGAGTACCGCCACCTGTTCCAAATTTTCATCGTCTTCAGAAAAATTGTCTACACCATACAGGCCAATACCTAGTCTCACCATGTCAAACTGGGCTTCAGGCCACTTGGTAATGGCCGATGTATTGCTAATATGTTTAATAAATGGATAACCTAACTCTTGTTCCAAAGAGTCGGTAAAACTTTTAATAATTTCAATTTGCTGTCTTGTAAAATCGTCATGAGCTGCAGATTCGCTGGCTACGAAGTGTGAAAATACCGATTGAATCCGAATCGTCTTTCTACCTTTTAAAAATTTCACAGTATCGTCTAAATCTTCGGGCATAAATCCCAATCTATGCATCCCTGTATCTAGTTTTAGATGAACAGGATACGCTGTTACATTTATACTCTGCAAATAATTACTGAAGGCTTCTAAAGTTGAATGGCTAAAAATTTCGGGTTCTAATTGATGTTTAACTATTGCTTCTAAAGATGAAATCTCTGGACTTAAAACCATAATTGGAAGTGTTATCCCATTCTGTCTTAAAGTAACCCCTTCGTCTGCATAAGCAACAGCCAGATAATCTACATGGTTGAACTGCAATAAGTTTGCAACCTCAAAACTGCCGCTTCCGTAACCAAAAGCTTTAACCATTGCCATTAATTTCACCTTTGGCTTTAATTTAGAACGATAATAGTTTAAGTTATGTTCCATGGCATTCAGGTTAATTTCCAGAACAGTTTCGTGGACCTGTTGGCTAAGTATACTGCTTATCTTTTCAAATCCGAATTTTCTGGCGCCTTTTAATAGAATGGTTTCATTTCTAAAGTTTGATGGATTGAAGCCGCTAATAAACGAAACTGTATCTAAATAAAATATGCTGTCTGGATTGAAATATTTCTGGTATTTAGATATTTCTTCTCCTATGCCTATTAGTCTGTTTACACCTTTCGATTTTAGAAGTTTAGCTACATTTTCATATAAGTTTCTTCCATCTAATCCGGATTGCTGGATATCAGACAGAATCAAAGTTTTTTTATCGTGTTGCTGTTGATGATTTAAAAAATCCAATGCAATTTCCAGTGATGATAAGTCTGAATTATATGAATCGTCAATTATAGAAGTATTATTAATGCCGCTTTTTAACTCTAAACGCATTTTTACTGCATGCAGTTTAGCTATCTTATTCGTAATTTCATCTGTTTCATATCCCAAAACAAATAAAGTGAGTATACAGGTTATGGCATTTTCTAAAGAAGCTCTGTCTTTAAAAGGCACCTGTATCTGGATAGTGTTATTCTTATAAATTATATCTACCAGCATTCCACCATCATTTAAATGATAATCTTTAATATATAAATCAGCAGTTTTATCATCATAGCTCCAGGTGTAGAGTTGGGAGCTTAAGGAAGCATATTTGGCGAAAGAAGTATTACAGATAAGCTTCTTTACATTTTTGAAGAGCTTAAATTTCTCTGCTATTTTCTCTTCCTGAGAAGAGAAACCTTCATCATGAGAGGAACCAATATTTGTGAATACGCCTATATCGGGTCGTATAATAGCTTCAAGCTTTTCCATTTCTTCAGGCAGAGAAATTCCAGCTTCAAATATCCCCAGATCATATACATTACTCATTTTCCACACAGAAAGCGGAACCCCTATTTGCGAGTTATAACTTTTTGGACTACGTACTATAGTAAACTTATAAGCCAACAACTGATAAAGCCACTCCTTTACAATTGTTTTCCCATTACTACCCGTAATTCCGATAACAGGAAAGCTAAATTTAGACCTGTGTATCCGGGCTAAAACCTGTAACGATTTTAAAGGATCTGTGGAATATAAAAAATTGCCTTCCGGATATTCGCTGATATCAAAATTAATGTCGTAATAAACAAAAGAACGAACCCCATTTCTATATAGTTCTTTTATGTATTGATGTGCATTTTTTCGCCCTTTCAACACAAAAAACAAAGCATTCTTCGCTTCCGTAATTTTCCTGCTATCAGTTAGTAATTGATGAATAACCTGATTTGGAGAAGATATAGATGATTTTTCGCTGATTAAATGTGCAATATGCTCGATACTATAGGTAAATTCATTCATGATGCACAAATTTGGATATAATTAGTGAAATACACTAATTTTAGCAGAATGTTAAATAAAAAAAACATTAAGGTCTATTCTTATACCGAGGCGAAAAATAAAGCAGAAACTTACTGTGCTTATCAGGAAAGAAGTCAACAGGAAGTCCGGGATAAATTATATAAATTGAACTTGCATACATCGCAAGTTGAAGAACTTATTGCCTATCTGATTGAAAATAATTTTTTGAATGAATCCAGATTTGCAAATGCTTACGTATCTGGTAAATTCCGAATAAAAAAATGGGGTCGGAAAAAGATAAAACAAGGGCTTAAATTAAAAGGAATTCCGGAAACTATAATTAAAAAAGCTTTTGCTCAAATCGTGGAAGAAGACTATCTAGAAGTTTTGCAGGAATTAATTAAGAAGAAGCATGCAGAATTGGGTTTCAAAAAAGATGTTCATACTAAAAATAAATTATATAATTATGCTTTTTCAAAGGGATACGAAAGCAATTTAATCTTTTTGACATTGAATAATAATGAGTTAGATTAAATGTAATGTTTTTTTATTTTTTACTCTTGCAAAATGTTTTTTTCTATCTATATTTGCACTCCCGCAAACGGGGAACGGTCTTTAAAATATGCGAAAGTAGCTCAGTTGGTAGAGCACAACCTTGCCAAGGTTGGGGTCGCGAGT